>CAYJPI010000337.1:0-2927 GCA_964372005.1 uncultured Oscillospiraceae bacterium
AACAGCAACGTGCCGAAGAGCAGGTGTTTAGTGCAGGCGTATACGATGTGTCACTTACATGCGAATTGCTCGAAGGCAATGTACTTGATATTGAGGTTTGGGTGGACGAATTTTCTCGCCTAAACGAAAGGGAAATATCGATACTTTGCGAGAGGGCGGATGTGCGCCCCGTTTACTCCGATGGGCGAATAAGCGGATGCATGGTGCGCTACGAAAGAACAAATAATCTCAAGCTTTGCGGTGAGGATGAGCGAGTGTTTGAGCTTGATGCGTACGAGGGAATCGTTCGCTTCGGCGATGGAAAAACGGGCAAAGTCGTCCCCGAGGGATTCGGCAACATACATATTAAGTATACCTACGGTGGCGGTAAAAACGGAAATGCCCCCGAGGCAAGTGTGGCGGCTCTCGTGGGATCCGTTCCACGCATAAGCTCAGTTACAAACATAACGCCGATGAGCGGTGGCACCGACAGGCCGCGCATGAATATGGTAGAAGAACTTGGCAACAAGCGATTGCGCCACCAAAATAAGGCCCTCGGCATACGCGATTACGAGTACATGGTGCTTGAAAATTTCCAACGGGCCGCAAGGGTAAAGTGCTTTTCCAACACCGATAAATCCGGGGAAAAAGCATATGGACATGTTTGCATGGTTGTGATGGGGCGCGACTTTAGGGACGAGCGCATGGCGTACTCGCTGTGCCGCGATATCTACGGTTACCTATCAAACAAGGTGGATTGCAATATTATCGCATCAAACAGGTTGCATGTACTACCGTCGGTAGAGATTAGCGTGAATGTTGAGATAAGGATACAAGTTCATGACTTGGATATGGCCGCCATAACACAGCAGGAGCTATCGGGGCATATATCACATCACATCAATACCGTTTGGCGGCAAAGGGAGATAGGCGCACAAATCGCCTTGCCCGAGCTGTATGCGGTAGCGAAGGCCACAAAGAATGTATCGGTTGTGGAACAGATTCTTGTGGAAGGAAGCTATTACGAGGATGGGACGCACCGGCTATCCCCAATCGACGGAACGAGGACATTCCCGTTCGCTACAGTGCAAAGCGGCACGCATACGGTGTGCTTAGGTTAGTATGGTACATCATTGCCACCATACGGAAAGGAAAAGTGAACCATGCTACGATCGAGAAATCTCGATGATCAAACATTTGACAGCATTATGGATTACGCCCTCGAGCGTTTGCCATGGCTTTGCCCCGATTGGACGGACTATAACGCACATGACCCCGGCATTACAATTGTGGAGTTGCTCGCATGGTATAAAGAAATGCAGCAATACCACCTCAATGTTGTAAGCCCCGCTTTGCGCATGAAGCTTCTAAAGCTTTTAGGTGTTCAAGTGCAAAGGCCCGCGGCCGCAACATGCAACATAATTCTAGGCCATACCGATAAGCGCTACCCTCCTCTTTCGCGGCTGGAATCGCCCGAAGATATCCCGATGGAGATAACAGAGCGCATTTCACCTTGCCCAAATATAGGCGCGCTGTATGTTTGTACAAGCGATTCGGCATTGGATTTAACCTCCATCAACGCTGAGGAAGCATTGTCCTTCCACCCGTTTGATGTGCAAGGGGAGGCATCAAAGCTTGTTATTGCGGTTGACAATACACAGCATGAAAATGTGCGCTTCTTTGTTGATGTAGAGGATGAATACCCAATTAAGAGAAATCCCTTCTCCCCAACGTCGAATAATCCTCGCACCTTATGTTACCGCGCACTGGGCACAAATGAGGAACTAACTGTGGTGGATGAAACCCACGCAATGAGCCACAGTGGCTTTATAACGGTTAATCTACCAAAAAATTTCCCGTTGACAGACGGGGGATTCGGCTTGAAGCAAGCGCATTATATCTCGATAGAAGAGAAATACAGCGGCTGTGAGGAGCGCGTTAGATTGCGCACCGTTCAAACGGGATATTACCGAGCTTCCCAGCAGGAGACATGGGCGAAATGCACCAATATTGAGGTTGATTCCAATCAGACGACCATATTTTTGGAGGATGCCCTATCCAAAGAGGGAGCGGTGTACGCCTTTATGAAGAAGCAGGACGGCTACGATGTTGCCCCTATAACAGTAACCCCGAGAGAAGATGGTGCTACGGTGGCGCTTGAGTGCGTGCCGGACGAAAAAACAAACTTCCTCTTCGTAAGCTTTGACCCCGTGAAAGATACACATCTCATGTTTGAAACTACGGGGCTGGCGGACTTGCATTTAGATTTTCCACTCGCAGGTCGGCGCTTGCTATCGCATGATATGAAGCTTATGGTGGACACAGTGTGCAGTGACGGCGTTATCCGCCCCGCACTTTTTAGCTACACGGACGACATGTCCTCTGCATCGGAACATGCACGTGTATTCACCTTCGATCCCATCGGCGAGAAAATCATATTCGGCGATGGACACCATGGCGTTATTCCTGCCAAAAGCGAAAGGGGCGCGCTTGTTGTATCGTGCACTCTATCCTATTGCGAAAACGGAAACATACCCCAAAACTGTTCCTTGGTATTTGGCGATGGAACAAAGGTTTGCAACACACCTGCCTTCGGTGGATGTAAGAGCGGTTCAATAGAGGAGGCTTCGCTTCAGTTTTTGAAGCGGCTTGAAAACAGCAAGAAGTGCGCCTCGGTTCTCGATTATGAGCGCTTGGCAAAGAGCACCCCGGGACTTAGGGTTTCCGCGGTTAGGGCGATTGCGGGATACGATAGGGACGAGCCCACGGGAAACAGCCGCATTCCGGTTATAAGTGTGGCGGTTGCTCCGTATAACGGCGAACAAAGGCCCTTGCCCGATGCGCAATTCATTGGAGCGATACAAGCCTATCTCGATGAGCACAGGCCGATATGCACGAGGGTGAAGATAATCGAGCCGCGATACGCGCCGATAAGTGCGCATGTACAG
>CAYJPI010000338.1:0-2903 GCA_964372005.1 uncultured Oscillospiraceae bacterium
ACTAATCCTCGTGCATGTAACCTTTTAAATGAGGATTAGTATTACGATAGAAATGATAAAGAGGTGCTACCATGCGAATACTACTATGCGAGGACGAGCGCGAGCTATCGAACGCACTCGTAAAGATACTAAAACACTATAATTACGAAGTCGATGCGGTGTATGATGGGCAAGAAGCGCTCGAGTATTTGTCCGCAGATAATTATGATGCGGTGATACTCGATATTATGATGCCAAAGCGCGATGGGATATCCGTGCTTAAAGAGGCGCGCAACAGCGGCAATACCGTCCCGATACTCATGCTCACTGCAAAATCCGCCGTGGACGACAAAGTTACGGGGCTTGATTCCGGCGCAAACGACTATCTCACAAAGCCCTTTGAAACGAAGGAGTTGCTCGCAAGAATCCGCGCGATGACGAGGGCGAGCAACGATGCTGCATCGTCCGTGCTGACATTGGGCAATCTCTCCCTAAATCGAGCATCCTGCGAGATAAGCGTAGATGCGAAAGGCTTGAAACTTGCCGGCAAGGAATTTCAAATGATGGAGATGCTCATGATGAATAAATCGACCATTATCCCAACCGAGCGATTTATGGATAAGATCTGGGGCTACGACAGCGAGACCGAGATGAGCGTGGTGTGGGTGTATGTATCCAATTTGCGTAAAAAGCTCGCAGGTCTCGGGGCGAATGTGAAAATTAAGGCCACGCGCGGCACGGGCTATTCATTGGAGGTGGAGGAATGCTGAATAAGCTCCGGCGAAAATTCGTTTTGCTTGCCACCTCTGTTAGTTTTGCGGTGCTACTCATCATTGTGGTTGCCATCAACACGATCAATTATACGGCTGTGATGGATCGCACGGATGCACTGCTCGACTTGCTCGTTACAAACGACATGCGATTTGCAGATGATTTCAAGCCGCATGGCGACAGATTTTCGCGCGAGATTGCCTTCACCACACGCTTTTTTGTGGTTTTTTCGGATGAACAAAACAACATCGATTTTGTGGACACAAGAAACATTCAATCCGTCACGAAGGATCAGGCGATCGCCTACACCGAGGAGATTATCGATGATCCTATAGGCTATGGCACGATGGATGATTTTCGCTATGTGAAGGCGGATAACGGCATCGGTTACAGCTACCTGTTCGTAGACATACAGCCCGACCTCAAGGATATTCGTGCATTCGGCGGCTACTCCGTCATCGTGGCGGTTGTTGCGCTTTTGCTCGTGTGTATACTGTCTTGGATATTTTCGAAAAGTGCCGTCGCGCCGATTGCAAAGAGCTACGAGAGGCAGAAACGGTTCATCACCGATGTGAGCCACGAACTTAAAACGCCGCTCGCCATCATCGGTGCGAATAATGATGTTATGGAGATTGACCACGGAGAGAGCGAATGGACGGCAAGCGTAAAAACGCAGGTCGCGCGGCTCGGGCTTCTCATCGATCGACTCCTTACGCTCACCAGGCTCGATGAGGAACATGTGGCCGTCACTAAAGCTGAGTTTTCGCTATCGGATGCACTCACGCAAACGCTTGAAGATTTTCACGCGGCGATGATGCATCACGAAGTTCATCTCGCGATTGAAGAAGACATCAGCTATAAGGGCGATGAAGCATCCATAAGAAAGATGATCGCCATTTTGCTCGAAAATGCTGTGAAGTACGCACCCGAAAACACGAAAATAGAGATTTCCTTGCGAACGAGCGGCGCAAAACGCATACTTTCCATTTCGAATGAAGCGGAAGGGATAGCCCCGGGCAAGTACGATATGTGGTTCGACCGATTCTACCGCGAGGATCAAGCGAGGACGGGTGCAAAGGGCGGCTATGGCATCGGGCTTTCGATCGCCAAAGGGATTGCGAACGCGCACAAGGCGAAAATATCGGCAAGGAGTACAGATGGGAAGAGGATTGTTTTTGAGGTTGTGATGTAGGGGTAGGGGTTTAAAAGTTGCGCACTAATGGCGCAACTTTTTTTATACTTAAGGTAAAATTAAAGTAAACACCTTATACTCTACTTATAAGCTGATCAAGCTAATACGAGGAGGAGAGAACAACATGAATGTTTTCAAACGATACGAACTAAAATATATGCTCACCAAAACACAATACGAAAGGTTGTGCAAGGTTATGCAAGGCCACATGGAGCTTGATACTTACGGCCGCCATACCATAAGAAACATCTACTTCGATACGGCGGATTATCGCATCATTCGGCACTCCATCGATAAGCCTAAGTATAAGGAAAAATTGCGCTTGCGTTGTTACGGCGAGCCGAAGGAAGATGCGTCATCCTTCATTGAGCTCAAGAAAAAGTTCAACGGGGTTGTGTATAAACGGCGCATTGAGTCCACGCAAAGCGCGGCACTTTCCTTTCTTTTGAACGGTGATACTCTCGAAAGTGCATCACAAATAGGGAACGAAATCGCCTACTTCAAAGAAAACTACAAAGATCTTGCGCCGCGTGTGCATCTTCGCTATGAGCGCGAAGCGTATTTTTCGAGAAGTGACGAGAACTTCCGCATGACATTCGATTTCAACATCAAGGCGCGCACGAAACATGTATCACTCTATGGCGATGAGCGCGATGTGGATATTCTCGATGCCGATAAAGTTTTGCTTGAAGTGAAGACGGTGCAGGGCTTGCCCAACTGGTTTTTAATGTATCTTTCGGAGAACTCCGTGTACAAAACATCGTTTTCCAAGGTTGGCACGGCATACATGCGCTATGTGATGCCGAAATTTGCACAGGAATTAAGGAGTGTTTCCAATGGATAATTTATTTCAAAGTTTATTCGATGCGACTGCAACCATAAGCATCACACTTACCGACTTCCTCATCTGTATGGCTAGCGCGATCGTGCTGGGCGTGTTGATGACGAAGGTGTATGCCCA
>CAYJPI010000339.1:0-2892 GCA_964372005.1 uncultured Oscillospiraceae bacterium
TGTTTGTTCGCCCTTCGGTTTATGTGCTTAGAATATACATCACAAACCTGCAATTCAAGATTTGAATTCAATATGCTCTAATTTTCATAAATTTTCACGAATTATCTCATGAAAATTTTACCATCCACCTACAATCACAATTTAATTAAACAAAATTTTAGGTGCAAAAAATAAACTTATGATAGCACCCATCATAAGTTTATTTTCTCTATATAAAATCTATAAACGTATAGACTCTCGTGTAGTTAACTTTGTACGTATTATAATATCCCTCGGCGCAAGATTTTTTTCTTCCATGCGATTTAGCAGTGTCATAAAGCATGTGCGGCCAAGCTGCCTCATATCCTGTGCAATCGTGGTAAGAGGCGGGTCGGTGTATGCTGCAATTGAAATATCATCAAACCCAACAATCCCCACATCTCGCGGGATTCGATATCCATTTTGCTTTAATGCTGCCATTACGCCTATTGCAATCAAATCGCTGGTGCATATGAACGCCTCCGGAAGTATCTCCTGTTTCTTCAATATTTCATTAAATATAATGTATGCATTTTCAAGTTTGCTTAACCTTAATTCCTGCCGTAACAGTACCCAGTCTTCATCGATAGATAGACCGTTTTCTTTCATCCCTTTTTTAAATCCATTATAGCGCTCCTGCGAGTTTGACATTATCAAATCTTCGCAAACGAAACCTATTCGCTTATACCCTGCCTTTGCGAGCTTCGCTATAGTCCTTCTTAGTGTTATTTCGTTATCCGTCCCCACGCAATCCACATTTGCATTTGGCAATTTATGATCCCCGAGTACGACCGGAACGCGTTTAGCAGCATCAATAACTTGCCGTTCATCTGCCGAAGCACCGCCGAAGAAAATCATTCCACATACTCCGCTTTGTATCAAAGAACGAATATAACTCGCTTCCGCTTTGTGGTGATGCTGCATACTACAAACCATCACCGCATAATCGTGCTCCCATGCTTCCGTAAAGATTGACTGGATGGCTCTCGCGTAAAACTCATTAGAAATTTCAGGGGTAAATACACCGATGGTTCTTTGCCCTTTGTTCAATGATGCTTTCGCACGTGGCTTGTATCCCAGCTCTTTTATCGCTTGTTCTACCAATGCTGCGCGTTCGGGTGTAATGTGCGCTGTATGATTTATAACATGCGCCACTGTACTAACGGATGTACCTGCTATTTTGGCAACATCTTCCATTGTAACCTTTTTTCTTCGGATTTTTTCCACGCGTTTTCTCCCTGCAAATGTTGATTTATGAAAATTATATCATAGGATTGCTAAAATTATATTGTTTTTAATGAAAATTATAGCCCTATTTTTTTGCACTCTTTACAACGAAGTGCACTTATGTCAATATGTCTATAAGAACAACGGCGACTCATCAACTCAAAATGGAGGATTCTATGCAGCACATTGCCATTATCGGAAGTACAAATATTGATTTTGTCGTAAAAGTCCATCACATGCCCGAAGCAGGCGAAACCATAATGGGCGGAGAACTTGAAAAAATCCCCGGCGGAAAAGGTGCCAATCAAGCCTATGCTTGCGGAATGCTTGGCGCAAATGCATCATTTATTTCTGCTTATGGTAATGATGGCCTCGGCAGATTGATGCTTGACAACATGGCTAAGGCAAATGTCAATTGTGAAGGGGTATTCCATGCTGACGACCGCGCCACCGGAATAGCTCTCATTTACGTCAACGAAGAAGGAAATAACAGCATTGTAGTAGTTCCGGGTGCTAACGCCACCATCGACAAGGAACACCTTCAAACATGTGAAAAGATATTAGATGAGTCCGATATTTGGCTTGTTCAGATGGAAATCCCCCTGGAGACCGTAGCGCATGTTATAAAAGAAGGCCACGCGCGCAAAAAAACTGTAATTTTAAATCCCGCACCCGCACCGTTGAATTTTGACAAAACTCTCCTACAAGGGCTCTCCTATGTTACTCCGAACGAAACGGAACTCGCTCTACTTTCAGGAATGCCGACCGATACGATCGACGAAGTTGAAGCGGCGGCGAATGAGCTGATACGACTTGGAGCAAAGAATGTCATAGTCACCCTTGGTGAACGAGGAGCAATGCATGTAGATGCGCAAAAAAGCGCCCTATATCCTGTGCCCAAAACAAATGCCATCGATACAACCGCCGCCGGCGATACGTTTAATGCAGGTGTTGCGGTAAAGCTCGCCGAAGGTTGCAGCATAGAGGAGAGCATACATTTTGCAAACGTGGCCGCCGCCATATCAGTTTCGAGAAAAGGCGCCCAACCGTCCGTTCCAAGCCTTGAAGAAGTGCTATGTCGTATGTGAGGAAGTTGCATTCCATTTTCCGTCTTTTTTGTTTAGCTTGGGCGAACATGTTGCCATGGTTCAAGAATAATGCCATGTAAAAAGCAATGTGTTTTTTTCCAATATATATTGATAACCCTCATGAAAAAGTTGCCCGCGAGAGGCAACTTTGTTTCCTTGCGGAAATTTAGTCCTATTTTAGTGCACTCAAAATAGTGATGCAACATTTTCGATTTTTTATCGCATGAATGATGTTGTGAATGCATGTTTACTGCATATTCCATTGCTATTCTCATAATGAATTACCCGCTTTAATTCCCCATGATGAACCCAATGATGAACTTTCCCTAAAAAGCATAGATTCTCACCCAACTCCTTTTACCCCAACACAACAAAAACCCCCGATACTATCGGGGGTTTTCTCTTGGTAGCGGCGGACGGATTTGAACCGCCGACACTCCGGGTATGAATGTATGTGATGGGGTAATGGTGGGGGGTGTCAGGTGATCCATAAACCCTTGTGACATCTGATAAAATCGTGTTTCAGCTCCTTGCTCAGCCGTTTCTATACTTTTCGCAC
>CAYJPI010000340.1:0-2877 GCA_964372005.1 uncultured Oscillospiraceae bacterium
CGCCATAGATTCTAGCGCGAAAATGGGTGGTTTGCTTTTTCCTGTTGGGTTTGGGTGCGAAGGGGAGATGGGACGCTTAGGGACGCTGTCCCTAAGAACCCTGCAAGGGGATTTCATCCCCTTAACCCCATTTCCTCGTCCGCTTCGCGGCCGAGGGGGGAAATTAGATCGAGCTTGGGTTGTCGCTTGCCGGTTGTAACAGATTCATTCGTTATGCGTTGTAAAAAAACGACCACCCATTTTTGCGCTAAAAGTAATGGCGCAAAAATGGGTGGAAATCTTAATTTTTCCCTGAACTGTGAAACAGTTCAGAAAAGGGATCCAAGGGATGAAAATCCCTTGGCGGGGTGCGGGGCAGAGCCCCCAAGAACCCCCCGTACGAATCCCCCCTACTCTCATTCCTCAAACGTCAGCTTTCCGCCAAAGAGCGCCTGAAGCTGCGATTCGTCGAGAGAGGTACGCGGCGCTTCGCTCGCAGTCGGGGGCGCGGCAGGGGCGGCGGCAGCGGTATTAATGGGCGGCTTATTCTGGCCGATTGTGAAATGCACATCGCATTCCTCCCCCATCTCATCAAGCGCCTGCTTGAGCATCGCGGCATTGCGTTGAACGCGGAAAAATTTGTAACTCGACTGCTGTGACTTGGGGAAGTTGAGCACTATCGTCGAACCGTCCATGTACGAATACGACACACCCCTAAGCATAAGTAACGCCGATATGTTGATCTTCTGTAGCCGCGCTCGCATCGCTTCGAGTAGCGCGTTAGCGTCCCGCGAGGTCGCTCGTGCGGCACTTGGCTGCGCAGATGCTGCAGGTGCAGGTACTACGGGCGCAGGCGCTACAGGTGCAGGTGCGACGGGTGCAGATGCTACAGGTGCAGGTGCGACGGGCGCAGGTGATACATCCTCCCACGCATCCATCACATCCGGAACATTCGGCGGAGGCACGTCATCCCACGGCACATCGTGTTCGGGCGGTGCATCATCCCATGACGCAGGTGGTGGCACGTCATCCCATGACGCAGGCGGCGGCACGTCATCCCACGGTGGAGGATCATCATGCGATGGTTTCGAGGCTTGTGGTTTCACAGCTTGTGGTGTTGTGGCTTGTGGCGGCACATCGTCCCACGGTGGAGGATCATCATACGATGGTTTGGGGGCTTGCGGCGACGCGGCTTGTATCTTCACCTCTTCGACCTTTACGGCAGGTTGTACGCTCGGCGCTGTGCTTTCCAGCATAACTTTAGGCGCTGCCTGCTCGCGTGCTTCAAGTGCGGCGACACGCGCCTCGAGCGCAAGCAAGTTCATATCATCGGCGGGTCTACACGCAACAAGCAATGCGCATTCAACAAGCACGCGTGGCGCACGCGAATAGCGAAGGTTCGCACCTGCCTGTATAAGTGTTTCTAGCATGCGAAGAAGCGCCGCCTCGCTCGTGTTGTTCGACTGGGCGAGGTATCGGCTCATACCTTGGTCGGTACAGCCGAGTATGCTCTTTGCCTGTGCTCCGCAAGTTTTTGTAAGGAGCAACGCGCGAACATGCGCTATGAGATCCTGCACGAAAAGCGATATATCACGGCCGGAATCGATGAGCGTTGCCAAATCACGAAATACAGCCGCGCTATTTCCTTCTACTATGCTATCGCACATCGAAAAAAGCGCATCCTCCTCGATGTTTCCGAGTATCGCGAACACATCCTTCACGGTGATATTGTCCCCGTTTGAGAAAGTGATGCACCTATCCGCGAGCGATAGTGCATCGCGCATTCCACCATCGGCGGCACGGGCTATATGCGCCATGCCATCATCGTCCATGCTTACACCCGTCTTTTCGAGCACGCTCGTGAGGTTCGCTATGATGTCGGGCACGCTTAGCCTGCAAAAGTCGAATCTCTGGCAACGCGACACAACGGTAGGGATGAGCTTTTGCGGCTCGGTAGTCGCAAGTATGAACACAACATGTTCGGGCGGCTCTTCCAAGGTTTTTAGTAGCGCGTTGAAGGCGCTTGAGGTAACCATGTGCGCTTCGTCGATTATGTATACCTTGCGTTTAAGCGCAAGCGGCGTGAAGTGCGCACGCTCGAGCAGCGAGCGCATGTCATCAACGCCATTGTTAGATGCCGCATCAAGCTCGATGATATCCGCATTTTCATTGCGGCTTTTTTCGCATGATGCGCACTTTTCGCAAGGCTCTCCATCTTCGGGGGTTTCGCAGTTAATAGCGCGCGCCAACAGTCGCGCCGTGGTGGTTTTACCCGTACCGCGAGAACCCGAAAACAGGTATGCATGGCCGATGCGCCCCTTAATTATCTGGTTTTTTAGTGTGCGCGTGATATGTTCCTGCCCCACCACTTCATCAAAGCGGCGCGGCCTGTAAGTACGATACAATGCCTGATAGGCCATAATAACCTCCTAAGTTCTACATAGAGAAATATCCGAATGCATCGTGCCGACACTTATGTGGGCACTTTTTGATATTATACCACATTTCTAAGTGAAAAAAAGCGCATGGGCACACCTTTTCCTCATCAAAGTCCAAACGGAAGTATATGCTTTATGGAGGAACGGAGGTTTTTTCATGCATAGATATTTTTTTCGCGGAGCACTTAGTTTGCTCCTAATCGCCTTTCTTGTACTATCACCGCGACATCTTATAGGCACACTTGCTCGCGACCCCATGAACGAACTGTTCACGCCGGAAAGAGAGCCATGGTCAGGGATTATAACGGTGTGGCATGTGGTGGATTTCAAGACCTATCAAGGAAGCGTGAGCGCATATCTTTCAAACTGTTTTACAGCGTATGAGCGTGCGCACCCGGGCGTATATATCGAAGTAATGGGGATGGATACGATAGAGCTTGAAGAGCGCATCGCGCGCGGC
>CAYJPI010000341.1:0-2874 GCA_964372005.1 uncultured Oscillospiraceae bacterium
TACATTGAAGAATAATCCCGATAAGTGCATAGTTCTTTTCAGTGCAACCGATCAAACAAATTCCATGCCTGCAAAGGCATTTGTTAAAACCGAAGAGGTCGATGCCATCATGGGCGCGCTCAAAAAGGCGAAAGGCTCAGGCGATACCGTGCGCATGCGCGGCATTTGCAAGTTTGACAACTATGCGAACGAGCTTGTTTTCATGGTGCGTGACATAAATTCATTCCCCACACCCAGGCGCGAGGACAAAGCCGAAGGCGACAAGCGCATCGAGCTACATATGCACACCACCATGTCGGCGATGGATGCGATGACGAGCGTTAAAGCCGCGATACAAACAGCCGCACGCTGGGGGCATGAGGCGATAGCCGTTACCGATCACGCCGTGGTGCAATCATTCCCGGAGGCGACGAAGGCCGCGAAGCAGGCAGGCATAAAACTCATCTACGGCGTTGAAGGGTATATGCGCCAGGATTGCATCTTCGTGCCGCTAGAAAACCAAAGCTATGTGGTATTCGATCTTGAAACCACGGGGCTAAAACCCGCGCAGGATCATATCATCGAGATAGGTGCGGTGCTACTTAAAAACGGCAAGGTCGAGGATCGCTTCCAAACATTCATAGACCCTGCCATACCCATCCCCGAAAATATTACCAAGCTTACGGGTATCACAAACGATATGGTGAAGGGCGCGCCCTGCGCAAAGGATGCCATAGCCGCTTTCCGCGAATTTTGCCCCGAAGGGTGCATACTCGCCGCGCACAATGCCGCGTTCGATGTGGGCTTTATACGCGCCCATGCATCGCTTTACTCTTTGGCTTTCGATGAAAATTATGTCGATACTCTGCTTTTTGCAAGATATTTTCTGCGCAATATTCCGAATCACAAGCTTAACACGGTTTGTGCGCACCTTAATATTTCGCTTGAAAATCACCATCGAGCCGTTGACGATGCGAACGCCACATCGGAGATGCTACTGTACTTCCTCGAACGAATTCGCGAGCGCGGCGTCGATAAACTCCCCGTCACGGGAAAAGAGCCGCCTGAACAGAGCGAAGATCCACTTTCCCCTCCCGAGAAGAAAAAGAAGCGCAAGAAGTACAAAACCAACCATATCATCATACTTGCCGCTACACAGGAGGGTTTGAAGAATCTCTATCTATTGGTGAGCTTTGCGCATTTATATTTCTTCCACATGCGTGCGCAGATACCTAAGAGCCTACTCTCCCTTTATCGCGAAGGGTTGATACTCGGTTCCGCATGCGAACAGGGCGAGTTGTATAGAGCGATCGTCGAAAAAAAGAGCGAAGAGGAAATTGAAGAGATAGCATCGTTCTACGATTATCTTGAAATACAGCCCAATGGCAACAATGCGTTCATGGTTCGCAAGGGCACAGTTGAAAGTGAAGATGTGCTTAACGATTACAATCGCCGCATAGTTGCATTAGGCGAAAAGTTGAATAAGCCCGTTGTGGCTACCGGCGATGTGCATTTTTTGAATCCTTCGGATGCGCAGTACCGTGCGATACTCATGCACGAGATGGGCTTTTCCGATGCCGACGACCAAGCGCCGCTCTATTTCAAAACCACCGATGAGATGCTCGAAGACTTCGCGTATCTCGGCGAAGAGCTAGCGCGCAAGGTTGTAATCGACGACCCTAAGGAAATAGCATCGCGCATCGAAACGCTAAAGCCCTATCCCGATGGTACGCATGCGCCCAAGATAGAAAATGCGGAGCAGATATTGCGCGACATGTCGCTAAATGCCGCACATGATCTGTATGGCGACGATCTTCCCGATGTCGTTCAAAAGCGCCTCGACAAGGAGCTTAACTCCATAATAAACAATGGTTTCGCGTCGCTCTACATGATGGCACAGAAGCTCGTGCATAAATCTATCAGCGATGATTACCTGGTAGGTTCGCGCGGTTCTGTCGGCTCGTCCTTCGTTGCGACGATGGCCGGCATAACCGAAGTTAATCCGCTACCGCCGCATTATGTATGCCCTCAATGCAAGTACACTACATTCGATGTTGACAAGATGGTATACGCCTGCGGAGTGGACATGCCGGACGCGCCCTGTCCTAAGTGCGGCGCTATGTATCGCAAGGAAGGCTTTGACATCCCGTTTGAGGTGTTCCTTGGCTTTAATGGCGATAAAACGCCGGATATCGACCTTAACTTCTCGGGCGAGTATCAGCCTGTAGCGCATCGTTTTACCGAGGAGATGTTCGGGCTGGGGCATGCTTTCCGTGCCGGAACGATAAGTGCTATACAGGATAAAACCGTTTACGGATACGTTATGAAATATCTAGAGTCACACGCACGTACTGCTAACCGCGCCGAGATCGACCGACTATGCATCGGGTGTTCGGGCGTTAAGCGAACGACCTGCCAGCATCCCGGGGGCATAGTTGTAGTACCCAAGGATCGTGATATACTCGAGTTTACTCCCATACAATACCCGGCCGACCAGCGCGAAAAGAACACCATTACCACGCATTTTGACTTCCACGCGCTCGACGATCGTCTCGTTAAGCTCGATATACTTGGCCACGACGATCCTACTGCGCTCAAGATGCTCAAGGATTTAACGGGCATCGACCCGCGCGACATACCGCTCGATGATCCCGACACCATACTCACGTATCGGAGCACAGAGCCTATCAAGGCGGATTTATCCAAGCTCAAGGGTACCGATGTTGGTAGCCTTGCCATCCCCGAGTTCGGCACGAGCTTTGTGCGCCAGATGCTTACCGACACGCGCCCCACCACCATGGAGGAGCTTGTGCGCATCGCCGGGCTATCGCATGGCACGGATGTTTGGCTCAACAATGCGCAAGAACTCGTTTTATCGGGCACTGCCACTTTGTC
>CAYJPI010000342.1:0-2842 GCA_964372005.1 uncultured Oscillospiraceae bacterium
CGTCTTGCGCTTGCTCGGGTGAGGTCGCACAAGAAGTGAAGCTCCCATTTTCAACCAAGCTAAAAAGCGTTTTTACATATGCTTTCGGTGATTTTTTAGATGATATCACTGTGCATTTCGTTGTAGGCTTGCTGATTGCCGCGCTTATAAGCACTTTTGTCCCCGAACAGTGGCTCTCGAGCTTCACAAATCCATTTTTGAGTATGCTTGCCATGCTCATCATCGGCATACCGATGTACATTTGCTCCACCGCATCAATACCCATTGCACTATCACTCATTATGAAGGGTATTTCTCCCGGGGCGGCGTTTGTGTTCCTCTTTGCAGGGCCTGTTACGAATATTGCATCGCTTGCGATACTTGGAAAAACACTGGGCAAAAAGGTGCTAGCAATCTACTTGGCGTGCGCATCGATTTGTGCGATAATCTTTGGGTTCTTGCTAGACATTATAATAGATGCTTATAGCTATAATGGCAAAACAAACTTAGTAGCCAACTCCCACGAGCACGAGATTCCGCTGTATATGGTAATTGTTGCGGTGATATTTGGCGTGTTGATATTGAAAAATCTTGTCAAACGGATTCTTCCGAAAAAGCAAGAAAAGTCCTGTTGTTCGCATTCAAACGGATAGTTTGGCAAGGGAAATATACGCAGTTGCCATATTCGCGTGGCGCACTTGCTGTTGCAACCATCGCTTTTGCATTCCTCGGCTTCACCGTTTAAGCCACACCATTAAGTAAAAAAATCTCTACCCGAAAAACGGGTGGAGATTTTTTTGCGTATCATATTAATTGGTTTGTTTGCTGTTGCAACCATCGCTATCGCGTCTTTTTCCTCACAAACTTCGCTCTAATCCCTATTACGCCCCTCAAAAAGGCATTGTCGAGATCCTTATGTGCTTCTTTAAGTTTCGCGGGGATGTCGATGTTTTGTGGACAGTGTTCCTTGCATTTTCCGCAGTCCTTGCAAAGGTTCGCGCCGGACTTTTCTCCGCCTAGCAAACCGACACATCGGCTGGCGTACAGCATACTCGTCATCGGTTTTTTGCCGAAGAAATACTTGCTGTTGTAATCGTCAAATATGCCGGGGATATCCACCCCAAACTTGCATGGCACGCAGTACCTGCACCCCGTACATGGCACGCGAGTGAGTGCGGCAAATACGGCCTTTGCGGCGTCGATTACCGCATGTTCGGCACTACTCATGCTGTTAGGCGGTGTGTCTATCGCGACAGCAATATTCTCCTTGATGTGCTCCATATCGTTCATTCCGCTTAGCACGGTTGCGACCTCGGCGTGATCCATCACGAAGCGCAACGACCAGTATGCGGCAGAGCGTTTTTCGGGGTAGGCGGCGAATATTTCGCGCACCTTGTCGGGGGCTTTTGCCGCGAGCGCGCCGCCTCGAAGCGGCTCCATTACGGCTACGCCTATGCCGAGCTCATGTGCACGAAGCAAGCCGGCCTTGCCTGCCTGATTGTTCACATCGATATAGTTATACTGTATCTGGCAAAATTCCCATGGATAATCCTCGAGTATCTTAATAAATTCCTCGGGACGGCCGTGGAATGAGAAGCCTACATGCCTGATCGCGCCCGATTTCTTCTTATCTAATATCCACTCGATTATACCAAATGACTTTAATTTCTCCCAGTCCGCCAAGCTTGTGAGCATGTGCATGAGATAAAAGTCGATGTAATCCGTGCCGAGCCGAGTAAGTTGTGTAGTGAAGTACTTCTCAATCTGCGCGGCTTTACTCGTAAGGAAGGTCGGCAATTTATCCGCGATATACACCTTATCGCGGTTGTTTTCGCGCTTGATGAATTCGCCGAGCACTACTTCGCTCTTGCCATTGAGATATGGGTAGGCGGTGTCGAAATAATTCACGCCATTATCATATGCGTACTTGAGCTGCGCGAACGTAGCCTCCTTGTCGATGTTGTTTCCCTTCATAGGGAATCGCAAACATCCATAGCTAAGGAGCGATACTTCCGGGCCGTTTTTTGCTAATTTCCTATATTGCATGCTATCTCCTTATGCTTTTTCTACTCGCGATAATAATATGCAGTATATTTCGTCATCGATGGCGGTGATGGTTTCAAAACCGTAACGTTTTGCCTGCTTTTTGAATTTTTCAACGGGGAGAAGGAGGTTCTTTTTGCCATGCCGTTTATTAACTTCATCACGGGAGCTTCCATGCGCGATGAGAAGCCGCCCATTATCGCCAAGCAACTCACAAACATTCGCAAAGAATGCGCGCTTGTCGAAGATATGCGGCCATATGCTGTACGCGATACAAACATCGGCCTTCTCGTAGGATCGATACGTCATAATATCTCCCACCACATACGATATGCCATCGCTTCCGTATTTTTGCTTAGCAATATTGAGCATCGCGGGCGAAATATCTAGCGCGGTGATGTGTTTCGCGCCCCGTTCGAGCATCTTGCCAAGCAAAATTCCCGTGCCCGAGCCGATATCAACCACGCGTTTTCCCGAGAAGTCAACGGTGTTCAATATACGGTCTATCTTCTCATTATCATATTTTACAACCGCATCCCACTCCTTGGATTTTTCATCGAAGAATTTACGCTGTTCCTCTATGTTGCCGCTCCTTTGCACACGTGTAATAATCACATAGAGCGCAGGAACGATCACGAGCTGTATGATAATGCCGGGGAGCCCCGTCGTTACAGCTGTAATTACATAGGTCACGGGCGGTGCAATCATCACATTGAACGCCGCCGAGAGTATGAACGCCATAATCCCTGCCGCAATGCGCCCTGATACCATCGCGCCAATTAAGCACACCCACATCGGGTATTCCTTCGAGCGCAATATG
>CAYJPI010000343.1:0-2830 GCA_964372005.1 uncultured Oscillospiraceae bacterium
CACGAGTGATGCGATTGCCAGTGAGCGGCGCATTCCATTCGCCTTTCATGGCGGAAGCGGCGCAAGACCTTGCAAAGTATATGGAAGATATGAGTTTTGCATCACCTACGGTTCCGATTTATTCGAATGTAAACGCACAAATGTATGGCGATGATGCCGCAAACCTTCTTGCAAAGCAGGTGCAATCGCCCGTGCTTTGGGAGAAAACTATCAGGAATATGCAAGATATTGGGATAGAAGCCTTTATCGAAGTAGGCCCCGGAAAAACCCTAACCGGTTTTATGGGAAAAATTGGCGGCGCTAAGGTGGCCGCGAATGTTGAGGATCAAGAATCGCTTGAAAAGGCGGTTAACGCATGGAAGGGAGAGGGCGAGTAATGGTAGGCAAGGTAGCTCTCGTTACGGGCGCATCGCGCGGAATAGGTAAGGCGATAGCGCTAACGCTTGCAAAGCAAGGTGCAGACATTGCACTCGTTTATGCGGGCAATAAAGAAGCGGCCGAAAAAACAGCGGAAGAAATTCGGGCGCTTGGCCGAAAAGTTTGTGCATATCAATGTGATGTTGCAGACGATGCGGCTGTAGGCGAAATGATGAAAAACATCACCAAGGATTTAGGGAATGTCTATGTACTCGTAAACAATGCGGGTATAACGAAGGACAATCTTGCCATCAAGATGAAAGCGGAAGATTTTTCACGCGTGCTTGATGTAAATCTATCCGGTGCATTCCACTGCATTCGCCATTTGTACAGCTCGTTTTTGCGCCAAAGAGGAGGCCGCATCATTAACATTACATCGGTTGCAGGTATAATGGGAAATGCGGGGCAGGCAAATTATTCGGCCGCTAAGGCTGGGATGATAGGGCTTACGAAGTCCATCGCAAAGGAACTCGCAGGCAGGGGAATAACCTGCAATGCCATCGCACCGGGAATGATTGAAACCGAAATGACGGATGCGATGACGGATGGCGCAAAGGAGAGCATGATATCGGCTATCCCAATGAAGCGCCAAGGAAATGTTGAAGAAATAGCTCAGGTGGTGGCATTCTTAGCTTCCGAGCAAGCGAGCTATATCACCGGAACAGTGATACCCGTCGATGGCGGGCTTAGCATGTAGTATTGAATAGGAGATAAGTTAAAGTGAAACGTGTTGTAATAACCGGCTTGGGGATTATTTCTCCCATCGGATCGGATGCCAAGTCGTTTTCTGCGGCTTTGATGGAAGGTAAGAATGGCATTGGGCCAATTACGCGATTCGATACGACGGATTTTAAGGTAAAGATTGCGGCAGAGGTAAAGGATTTCTCACCGCAGGATTATGGTATAGATGGCCCGACATCAAGGCGCATGGACTTGTACACACAGTTTGCTATGGCGGCCGCCAAGCAAGCGGTGGAGGATAGCGCAATTGTCGGCACGGTTGAAAATGAGCGCTTCGGTGTGTATGTAGGTAGCGGCATAGGCGGCATCGCGACATTCGTATCCGAAGTTGGAAAATTGACTACAAGAGGACCCTCTCGCGTATCTCCCTTCTTCATCCCCATGATGATCGGAAATATCGCGGCAGGTACTATCGCTATAGAATATAAAGCAGAAGGTCCCTGCTTGCCCATCACAACCGCGTGTGCATCCGGAACGCATAGCATCGGCGAAGCGTTTCGCGCGATAAAGCACGGCTATGCCGATGCAATTATTGCAGGCGGTGCGGAAGCATCGATAACACCCGTGGCGGTGGCAGGCTTTACGAATTGCCAAGCCCTTACACTCAGCGAAGATGTGAATGAGGCATCCCTCCCGTTTGATATGAGAAGGGCAGGCTTCGTAATAGGTGAAGGCGCCGGCATCGTCGTGCTTGAAGAGTATGAACATGCAAAGGCGCGCGGAGCGAAGATATATGCAGAGGTCGCAGGCTACGGCAACAGCGATGATGCACATCACATTACCGCGCCGCGCCCCGATGCGCTGTGTGCTTCTCGTGCAATTAAGTGCGCTTTGAAAGAGGCGGGCATTGAAAGTGGCGAAGGGCTGTATATCAATGCACACGGTACGGGAACGCCGCTTAATGACAGTTCAGAAACACTGGCAATAAAGGAAGCATTAAGCGAGGCCGAAGCTAAAAAGGCAATGGTTAGCTCAACAAAGAGCATGATGGGGCATATGCTCGGTGCGGCAGGCGGCGCGGAAGCTGTAGTTTGCGCACTTGCAATCAAAAACGGGCAAGTACCGCCGACGATTAATTACCGCGAAGTTGACCCGGATTGCGATTTGGACTATGTTCCCAACACAGCAAGGAAAGCGGATGTTAAGGCGGCTATCTCAACGTCCCTCGGCTTTGGCGGCCATAATGCCTGCATCGCACTTTTGCGCGTAGAGGAGTAAATAAGAATGAACATCAAACAAATTCGCGAGCTCGCGAAGATTTTAAAGGAAAATGACCTTACCGCCATCGAGGTGGAAGAAGGCAAGGTTCGCATCGAACGCAATGTTACCACCAATGTGGTAGCTATGCCTACCGTTAATGCGCCTGTAAGCACGGTGGAGCAAGCACCTGTTGCGAGCACACCCGTTATCGACCCGGGAACGGATTTCAAGGACATGAAGCAGGTAGCATCTCCTATGGTTGGCGTGTTTTACGCCGCGCCCGCACCGGGTAAACCCGCCTTTGTAAAGGTTGGGGATAAGGTGAAAAAGGGCGATGTGCTGTGCATAGTTGAAGCGATGAAGCTAATGAACGAGATCACGGCCGAAGAGGATGGCGAAGTTCTTGATATTTGCGCGTTTGACGGAGATGTTGTGGAGTTCGGCCAAACACTCTTCAAAATGCTGTAAAGGA
>CAYJPI010000344.1:0-2801 GCA_964372005.1 uncultured Oscillospiraceae bacterium
CTGATGCAGGAAAATCCATTGCTTGAGAGCATAGCAAAAGCAATGCTCGGTGGACTGTATGAGGTGCTCGCGCCCGAGCTCGGATAACATTAAAAAGGCAACATATAAATCATGATATTTGCCGCCGCGTGTAAACATGCGGCGGCATAAATATTTTTGAAGGGAAGTGTGAAAAGCGAATACATGATCCCTGCGGGAAAAAGTATCATTATGGAGTATAGCGCGTTTTGCACGCTCAAGCCGCCGGTATAAATCCTCGCAGGGATATGAAACAGCGCGAACAATGCGGAGCATAGAAGAATGCCGCCCCACCTTCCGAGCCATGCACAAAGGCGTGATTGCAAATATCCGCGAAAGAGAAATTCTTCGAAAATCCCCGAAAGCGCGGCAATCCAAAAAAGACGAAAGCTGAGCACGTAAACATTGCCGAACAAAAACACCATCACCTCGGGCGCAACAAAAATCGCGAGCACAAGCATGATTGCGCCTGCGATAAGGCTTAATAAAAGATACGAGGAATAAAGCCCGACATCTGTAAACGTTAGGCGAAAGTAACGGCATGCGATGATAACCGGCAACACGAGAAACCCGTATCCGAGCAGTGATAATAGAGCATACAGCACATTGCTTTGCGGCTCGCGAAGCCCCAACAATGGATAAACGCACAGTAAAACGGCGCATAAAAGTAGCACCACCAGCGCGGCGATACCCTTTTGCTTTGCGGTGTAGTCGTATTTATTGTTCATGGTGTTACTCCTTAATTAAAATAACTCGACATAACATTCATTTGCAGAAGTTCGATATTGCTCACATCGTCTGTGAGTGTGCTTGCCCCTTCATTGAAGGTCACGGGGCGAGCATCAGCTTTCATGTCCTGCGCTATAACTGATAAAACATGGTTTTCATTATAGGACATATCGAGCGATGATTTTCCGGCCATGAGTATGCCGTTGGAGCTGTTATAAAAATCTATGTAGAAAATGTTCGCTTCGGTCTCTTCCCTATCCATCGCGAGATAGAGCGAGTTGGAGATCGCGGAGGTTAAGGGCGAATCATATGTACCGGCGAACGCTATGTTGAAGCCCAATATCCCCTCCTCATTCAGGTGCTGTTTGCAAAGCTCGAAAAATTCAACCGTTGCAAAGTCGGGCGGTATGGTCATGTCGCTGTACACATCTACTATGATGATATCGTACTTCTCATCGGTCTCGCTAAGAAAAGCGCGCCCATCGGACGCGATGACATTTTGGGTTGACGTACTGCGAAAGTATGTATCTGCGATATCCAACACGCTTTCATCGAGTTCCACGCCGGTAAGGTTTATGTTTGAATAGTAGGTATCCATCATATGCGGAATAGTTCCCGCGCCGTAGCCAATGAGGAGGACATCCTTCTCTTCATCTTGATTACTCAGAAAAAGGGGAAGCGTTGCAAGATAATCATAGTAACTATTGGTAAGCCCCACGGCCTCGTCAAAACTCTTCGACTGAATGCCAACCGTTAAATTTGTAAGTAATGCGGTGCTGTAGGGATCGTAATACACGGCAAGATAGTTGTACATAGATTCCTCTTGATGGATGATGTTATCATGCTCCACAAAATCCGCTCCCGTGGTAAAAACAGCTAAAGCCGCGAGTATGGCCGCGATAAACTTGTAACGTTTTTTTATCATCTTTTTAACTAAGAACAGCATGATAAGACAAGCGCCGAACAGCAAGAAAGATCGCCTAACGCCTATCGTGGGTATGAGAACAAAGCTTGGCAATATGCTCCCGATTATGCTGCCCACGGTTGAAAGCAAGTAAATCCTGCCGACAGACTTGCCCGTGGTTTTTAGGTCAACCACGCATAGCTTTGCAAGGAAGGGCGACACCATCCCAAGCATCAACAAAGGAAAGAAAAAGAGAACAATGCTTGAACCAATGGTGGTAATAAGTATAGCCGTAGACCCAAAGGCCGTCCTCGATATGCTAAGCAACCCGGGTATTACGAATTGCGCGAGCAACGGCAAGAACATTACAAAAATGCCTGCAATTCCTATGAAAAAATATAGTTTATCGGGCTTTTCATACCTATCGGCTAAGATTCCTCCAAGCGAATTGCCGATACCTATACCAACGAGGATGAGACATATTATGATCGTCCACGTTAGGTTTGATGAGCCCACATAAGGCGAAAGAAGCCGCGTTGCACTAAGCTCAATTCCCATCACACAAACACCGCATATGAATGAGGTAATATAGTAAAGTCGATTGCTTTTCATTCAATCCTCCAAAAGAAATACTGTCCACACAATGAACTCATTATATAGATAAATGTGGAATTAAGCAAGTGATGGAGGTTGTAATGGGTTTGATCTTTGTAGAGCAAGCGTATGATGGGCGACATTCGCCGCACGTTCGCCTGTGTCGTCTCAAGTACGCCGAGAGCGAGGGTTGCCCGGCTATCTGGAGTTCGGGCAACGTGTTGCTATTGTCGCGGCAAGATGATGGGGGGGGAAGCTGTTTTTGATATTATCACAGGATGGAAATACAACTCTTCAGGTATAAAATACATAAGAAATTGGGGAAAACAAAGAGAATAAATTGCTCAAGCAGTTTTTTACGCATCGCAAAAAACTGTTCGACCCAATGGATGCTATGTGATTGAATGATAATCGATGTCGCAGAAAGACAGAGAAAAGCCCATTTCTTGCCCCCCTTCAGCAACCGGAGACTGATTGGCAGAAAAAACATGAAAATATGAGAGTGTATTGAAAAAGCAGTCAGTCTCCGCATTGCGGATAATCGCCGGATGTGGGG
>CAYJPI010000345.1:0-2786 GCA_964372005.1 uncultured Oscillospiraceae bacterium
TTCGCTTCCGCAGGTGCCGAGTTTGAAATTGATGATGTCAATAAGAGCGGGTCTCTTACTGATGCCGATATAGTGCATGACAAGAGCCGTGCCCTATCATTAGCGGTTGTTTACCGTTTTGGTGGTGCAGACTACGACAAATACGCCACTTACGCAAAGGAAAACCCCACCGAACTAAAAGCTCACGAGGCAGAGCTGGCCAAAATTGCAGGCTATGCCCTCAAGGTTTTCCCCTGCTCTCGCAATGACGTTGTGTGGATTGACAACTGGGTGTTGGGTTACAGTAGCATCGAAATCAAGGGGTTAACCGCGGTTGAAACTCTTGTGCGCCGCACATTGTTGGATGTTATGAATTATTTCAAGGAACACAAAATTCCCGGCATGGAAAACATTTGGCTCTACGACACCGCTCCGCAACTTGGTACACGCGGTAGCCGCCGTGTAACAGGCACATACCGCCTTACCGAAGCCGATATGTTCGGGCAAAAAACTTTCGAGGATGTCATAGCCGTTATTCCGGCCACTGCCGATTTCAGAAAGCCATCGGCACCGACTCAAATCCCTCTCGGTACACTCATCCCCAAGGTAATTGATGGACTTTTGGTTGCCGGGCGTTGTTTCTCCTCCGATTTCACTTCAAACGCTCTTGTAAACTTAGTACCACACTGCTTCGCATATGGTCAAGCCGCAGGTGTCGCCGCCGCTGTAGCCGTTAAAGATTGTGTAGAACCCCGCAACGTGAATGTGAAAGAAGTTCAACACGTTCTACGTGAGCAGGACATTTACTTGGGATAATCCATTAATGAAAAGGAGATATGAACGATGAAGAACAAAAAAACGATCCATTTTCTAATTTCCATTGCGCTGTATATTCTGATTAGTATACTTGTCCCTCCTGTCAACGGTTTAACCGAAATAGGTGTGCGCGCCATAGGTGCCGCCACGGCTACGGTATATATGTGGACATTTGTCGGCGTTGACTGGACAAGTATTTTCAGTGCATTGCTCTTCGCAATTGCCGGTGTAATGCCCTTGCCTGCGTTACTTACCACCGGTGCAATTCCCATCATGCTTATCATTACGATGAGCGCCATTACTATTCCATTGAGTAAGACGGGGGTTATCGCTCGTCTCATCAACTGGTTCATTTCACGCAAATTCTTGCGTGGTCGTCCTTGGTTGTTCATAGCCTCGTATTTTGCTGCTGTGTATATTATCGGTTGTTTTTTGGATGTGGCGGCCTGCTGCCTGATAGCCCTTCCGGTTGCCAAAGAGATATGCCGCGAAATCGGTTACGAGGATGACTCTAAGTTTGCCTCTACTATGTATCTTGGTGTTATTTGGTACAGTATGTGGGGCTATGCCGCAACCCCCATCGCTCACACGGTTTCCATCATTATTATGGGTTTGATCGAAACTACCGCGGGTATTACCGTATCGATGTTTGATTACATGATCGTTGGAATTCCCAGCACCATAATCTTGGGCATTCTCAGCTTCTTGGTATTCCGCTTCATCGTGCGCCCGGACGTAAGCAAATTTGTCGACTACGATCCCACTATCCGTGCAAGTAAGTTTAGCCCCAAAATCAGCAAAGGCGAGCGCAATGCTGTTGTAATTTTTGCATTAGTCATCATCGCAATTCTCTTCCCGGATATGTTCCGCAACATCCTCCCGGAAGCCGCCGCCTTTGTATCAAGCCTAACCATTGTCGGACCGGCCATTGCAGGCATCGCCTTACTGTATATCATGACTGACGAAAAAGGCGAACGTCTCTTGGATTTCACCAAATCAATTAACGAAATTCCTTGGAGCGCCGCACTGTTGGTTATGGGTATGTTCGTTGTTGCTCCAAGCCTTACGGCAGAAAGCACCGGAATTTCCATATGGCTTGCAAACATACTCAATCCGATTACTTCCACCATGACGAGTTGGATTCCTTTGATTCTCATCGTTGCGGCATTTGCGGCCATTTTTACAAACTTCATGTCTTGCAATGCCATTGCCAACATAACTTTCTCACTTGTTGCTCCCATTGCAATGGGGCTTGCTCCATTGGTAAATGTGGTCGCGCTCGGCATGGTTGTCGCTGTTGCCGCAAACATCGGCATTATGACGCCTGCCGCATCTGCTGCATCGGCAATTGTTTTGGGGAGCGGTGCATCTGCAAGCCACGCCATGAAATTCGGCGCTATTATGATTCCCATTGCAATCATATTGTGCTTAGCCATTGTATATCCTATGGCAAGCATGGTGTTCCCCGTTTAGTGTGGTAGTAACCGAACTGTTACCAAAATGAGAAAAAACGTGGATTCGGACAAACGCAGTGATACAAAGCTCTAAAGACAAGCAGCTACTCTTGCAATAGCAGAAGTAGCCGCTTGTGCTGTTCTTGCTTATAGTAGACAATGAAAAGCGATATGGATGGACTTGCTCCGTTTTGTTCCGGCAAATTATATGTAAAACATATTGTTCAGGTACTAATGAGAAGAACTCTCGTGTTTCTTTTTCGTACCGTATGTTTGGCATTGACACTGTGTGGCATTACAGCGAACACCCCGGGTGAAATCATAAAGGATTAAAACAGAGAGCCTTGTGGATGATAAACGACTATGTTGGCATGACAGGAAAAAGACAGAAGTTCCATAGATATAGGCAATGTCTCGGACTTCCGGGCGCTCGACCAAGATATTCTGGAAACTTACCCCAACACAACAAAAACCCCCGATACTATCGGGGGTTCAGCCTGTCAAACAACCCCCTTCAAGCGGCAACGCAAAAGGGGG
>CAYJPI010000346.1:0-446 GCA_964372005.1 uncultured Oscillospiraceae bacterium
GCCTTCAATATGCCCG
Organism: uncultured Oscillospiraceae bacterium; assembly: GCA_964372005.1. Taxonomy (GTDB): domain Bacteria; phylum Bacillota; class Clostridia; order Christensenellales; family CAG-138; genus CAYPKG01. The sequence continues at coordinate 17 of CAYJPI010000346.1, forward strand.
ACATTGTATAAGCTCATACTTAGTTTTCTCTTTTTTGTAATCTCGGGGTCGAGATTGCGCAATGCCCCTGCCGCGGCATTTCTTGCGTTTTTGAAAGGCTCGTCGCTCGTTTCGCTGAGTTTTTCGTTAAGCTCGCTTAGCACGCTCAATCGCATATAGCATTCGCCCTGCATCTCTAGCGTCCCTTTGAAGGGGATGGAGTGCGGAACATCCTCTATCGTTTTAACCTGCGAAAGTATGCCCTCGCCCACTTCGCCGTTTCCTCGCGTTGCGGCCTGCGTAAGCTCACCCTCGCGATATGTCAAATTCACGGATGATCCATCGAGCTTATACTCCAGCATATATGTTATCTTTGAAAGTTCTTCTCCCGTTTTTTCAATATACTCGTCGCGAAGCTTCCTCACTCGTGCATCCCACGCGAAAAGTTCTA
>CAYJPI010000346.1:494-2295 GCA_964372005.1 uncultured Oscillospiraceae bacterium
GTTCACTCCCTACGCGCACGGTCGGCGAGCCTTCAATAACCGTTCCGCTCTCCTTTTCAAGCGCAATCAGTTCATCGTATAATGCATCAAACTGCGCATCGGCCACGATGGGCGCATCATCTATTCGATATGCCTTCTCGTAATCGATAAGCAGTTTTGTAAGTTCAAGTTGCCTGTTCGATACAATCATTCTTTTACTCCGTTTTCGTTATCGGTGCATATGCGGTAGCAAATTTTTTCACGCCCTTTGCGCCGAAATCTATCTGCACTATAGATGCCGTTCCCGCACCTTCAACCTTCAATATCGTACCTTCGCCGAAGGTCGCATGTTTCACACGCTCACCTACATTGAAGGATGCCTTTGCGCTCTTTTCGGCGCTCGGCAAGTTCGCACCCTTCACCGCATTTGGGATGAAACTCGAATAAGCAGGGCGTGACGTTGCTTGGTTGTTGCGATGGAAATCATTATCGCGCACGGGTTCAGGCTTCTTTTCGTCCATACTGCCCTTTACCGGCGGCGCAAAGAGTGATGCGGGTATCTCATCCAAGAATCGTGACGGCCGATTGACCGATAAATTCCCGTATAGCATCCTTTGTGATGCACGAAGAAGATGCAATTCCTTCCTTGCCCTAGTGATACCCACATAGCAAAGTCGCCTTTCCTCTTCCTCCTGCTCACTCTCCTTTAGTGCTCGCATGCTTGGGAATATGTTCTCCTCCATGCCCGCAATGAACACCACGGGGAACTCAAGCCCTTTCGCGCTATGCATCGTCATCAGCGCTACATGGCCATTATCCTCCTCCATCGAATCGGTGTCTGAAACGAGCGCGGCATTCTCGAGGAAAGCCTGTAGTGGGCTCATTTCCTCAAGCGTTTCATCCTCAAGCCCTTTTTCAAACTCCTCCATCGCACCGATAAGTTCCTTTATGTTCTCGATGCGATTTTCATAGTTTTCCTTTTTATCGTCGCGAAGATACGCGTCATATTCAATCGATGCTATGAGATCGCGCGTAAGCTCGGCTACGCTCGTCACATCGCGCAAAGCTATAAATTCCATCATCTTGTTCGCGAATGTGGAGAATTTTCCCGCAACGCGTGGATTCACCGATGCCCCCGGTTCGAGTGCGGCCAAAAACATGGGAATTCCTCTTTCATTTGCATCGGCCGCGAGGGAGGCTTTCGCCACATCGCCTATTCCTCTACGAGGAAGATTCACTATACGATCAAACGAGATATCATCAGCCGGGTTCGCTATAAGCTTCAAATAGGCCATTATATCGCGTATCTCCTGGCGATCGTAGAATCGTGTGCCACCATAAACCTTGTATGGTATTCCGTAGCCCATGAGCAAGGTTTCTATAATACGGCTCTGTGCGTTGGTTCGATAGAGCACCGCATAATCATCATATCGCTTTGCATTACGTGCACCTTCAAGCACGCAACTGCAGATATACTGCGCCTCGTGCCGCTCGTCGGATGCGGTGAAGTTCGTGATAAGCGCACCGCCCTTCTCCTGCGTCCAAAGCTTCTTTTTCTTGCGGCCCATATTGTTTTCGATAACAGCATTCGCGGCATCCAAAATTACGCTCGTGGAACGATAATTCTGCTCGAGCCTAACGGTTTTAGCGCCGTGAAAATCTTTCTCAAACTCAAGTATGTTGCGTATATCCGCGCCTCTCCAGCCGTATATGCTCTGGTCATCATCGCCGACAACACATACATTGCGCTTATCCCCTGCAAGCAATTTTACAAAACGATACTGCGCCATGTTCGTATCCTGATACTCATCAACCAAGATAT
>CAYJPI010000346.1:2305-2779 GCA_964372005.1 uncultured Oscillospiraceae bacterium
ACCTCGGGGAATTTCTCGAACAGCTCAAGCACCTTCAAAAGAAGATCGTCAAAATCTAGCGCATTGTTCTTCTTTAAGCGCTTTTGATAAATTTTGTACAGCTCGACGAGCTTGTCCGGCGCATAACTCTCCCCTTGAAAAAATTCTTCCACGGGCATGAGCTGGTTCTTTGCACTGCTTATGCGTTCGCGCATTGCTCTTTTGGGGAATTGCTTCTCATCAAGGTTCATATCTTTAAGTATGCTCGCAACAAGCCTTAATTGATCGTCTGAATCGAATATAGTAAATGTTTTTGTATAGCCCAAAGGTTCGATTTCCATGCGAAGAAGCCTTGCGCAACAGGCATGAAAGGTCATCACCCACATGTAGCGTGCATCCGCACTCACGAGCGATTCCATCCTCTCGCGCATCTCGCGTGCCGCCTTGTTTGTAAAAGTAAGCGCAAGTATACGATAGGGGCTCACCGAGTGGTTC
>CAYJPI010000347.1:0-2778 GCA_964372005.1 uncultured Oscillospiraceae bacterium
ACGATTGTATGCTGGGCGGAAACGGGGGAGGAAGCATACCAAGAAATCGGGATGATGGGCATGATGAACGATACACCGTCGGCAGAGGAAACGGAAGGATTAGTGCAACGCACGATTGCCCTTTTAGCGCGAGGTGAAAGCGTGATGTATGATGAGACGATGCTCAACCCCGACACCACGTTTTACATATTGGGGATATCCCCTAATGCCGCGCGGTTGAGCGTTCGGTTTTTCCTTTGCAACAGTTTCGGAAACTTTCTTTCAAATTTGGTGGCGCATAATGAGAGGCTTTCTATCGTGAAGCCCTCATATGAGCGATTTGAATCGCTCCCACTTTGGCATCTCATGCAAGAAACGGTGAACCAAAACTCTAAAGACAAATCGCCGTCACCTCAACTCGCCGGTGATATGCTACGTGCAATCCTTTCAAACACGCGCTATCCCGCGACACTTTTGAACGGCGTGAACCTGCGTATCCGCGCAACGAGCAACATAACGCGGGGACAAGCTGCGATACTAAAGGCGTATTACCTAAAAAACGAAAATCCATTATGTCCAAAGGAGGTATTAACCGTGGCATTAAATGAACAAAGCACCAACATACCCTATACGCTCGGTCGGCTGTTTTCCGTACTCGAAGCGATTCAGGAGGCGGCAAACCCCGGCATCAATGCAACGATTAAGGACAAGTATTTCAACTCCGCTTCATCCACTCCGGCGACCATATTTCCCGTACTTATTAATCTTGCGCAAAAGCATCTTAGGAAATTGGACGCGGGCAAAAAGATCTACTACGACAAGCAATTGCAAAACTTGCTTGCAATTTTGGACACCGGTTACCCTGCGAGGATGATTTTACCCGAGCAGGGTAACCGGTGACCCTGCGAGGATGATTTTACCCGAGCAGGGGGCTTTTCAGCTGGGATACTATCACCAATTACAAAAACGCTATGAGAAGAAGGAGGACAAGTAAATGAGTGCAATCACCAATCGCTATGAATTCGTTATACTCTTCGATGTCGAGAACGGAAACCCCAACGGAGATCCCGACTCAGGCAATATGCCGCGCATTGATCCCGAAAGCGGACATGGCATTATCACCGATGTGTGCCTAAAGCGTAAAATTCGCAATTATGCGGAGGTAGTGAAAGAAGGCGAGGCGGGATTTGGGATTTACATCAAGGATGGTGTGCCGCTTAATACATCAGATGCATCGGCTTGCGAGGCGGTGGGCGTAAAGCCCGACGATAAATCTCTCAAGGAAGCAAAAAAGAAAGATCCCGACCTTGACCGTAAATTGCGCGATTTCATGTGCTCTAACTTTTTCGATGTTCGAACATTCGGTGCTGTAATGACGACATTTGTTAAGGGCGCACTTAATTGCGGGCAAGTGCGCGGCCCGGTGCAAATCGGCTTTGCCAGATCCGTTGACCCGATTGTTCCGCAAGAAATTACCATCACGCGTGTTGCCATCACCACAGAAAAGGATGCAGATAAAAAGAGTACAGAAATGGGACGCAAATACATTGTACCTTACGGACTTTATCGAGCCGAAGGCTACGTTTCGGCAAATCTTGCAAGAAAATCTACAGGCTTTTCCGAGGATGATATTTCCTTCTTGTGGCAGGCCATATTGAACATGTTTGAGCATGATCGTTCGGCGGCGCGAGGCAAAATGGCGGTGCGCGAGCTTATCATATTCAAACATGATAGCGAGCTTGGAAATGCACCTGCATATAAACTGTTTGATTTGGTGGATGTGAAGAGAAAAGCGGATGTGCCGCTCGCGCGATCCTATCAAGACTATACTGTGAAAGTGAATGTGGAGGCTATTCCAAGTGGAATAACTGTAGAGCAATTGTGATGAAAGAATATGATGAAAATGATAGGCTCATGATTTCCGGCATTCAACATTATGCATTTTGTATAAGACAATGGGCGCTCATCCACATCGAACAACAATGGGCGGAAAATTTCCGCACAGTGGATGGTGCGATTTTGCACAAAAATGCGCATGACCGAACGAATAACGAAACGCGCGGAGACCTTCTCATCATGAGGGGTATGGCGGTGTCATCCCCTACACTCGGGATATCGGGTGAATGCGATGTTGTAGAGTTTATGCGCGACGAGGCGGGCGTAAAACTGCACGGACGGGAAGGGTTATGGCGACCCTTCCCCGTGGAATACAAACGCGGCAAGCCGAACAAACAAGCAGGCGATGCTTTGCAACTATGCGCGCAGGCCATGTGCCTTGAAGAAATGCTCCTTTGTGATATTCCGCGTGGCGCACTGTATTACGGGGAAATTCGTTCGCGTGAAATCGTTGAATTCAGCGAGGAACTTCGCGATACTGTGCGCAATTATCTCATTGAGATGCACGAACTCTATCGCCGCGGACATACGCCCACAGTGAAGCCCACAAAGGCATGTGCGGCATGTTCTCTTAATGAGCTGTGCGTACCAAAGCTCATGAAAACCAAGTCCGCGGCCGCATATGTAGCAAAAATGATAGGAGGTGAAGCATGAGGCATTTGCAAAACACCTTATTCGTCACCTCCGAGGATGCATATCTCTCGCTTGACGGTGAGAATGTAGTTGTGCAGAAACAGCAAAAGGAGGTTGGGCGCTTTCCACTCCATAATTTGTCGGGGATATTCTCGTTCGCGTATGCAGGGGCATCTCCTGCTCTGATGGGTGCATGTGCAAATAGGCAAATTAACCTTGCATTCTTCACTCCGCGCGGTAGATTCCTTGCGCGGGTATGCGGCGAGACGC
>CAYJPI010000348.1:0-2775 GCA_964372005.1 uncultured Oscillospiraceae bacterium
CCCTAAAACCCCTGCAAGGGGATATTCATCCCCTTGACCCCTTTTCCACGACCGTTTCACGGCCGTGAAGTAAGTATTTATGTTCGATTCACAGATTGTGCTCACCATCAATATGCTATAGGATACGAGAAAGCCCCTCGCAGGCGTGCGAGGGGCTTCATATCATTCTTTTGTTCTGCAAGTGCTACCCCAACTATTGACGGAGAGCCCTTTTATGGCTCCATTGGTGAAAAACGCTCTCTCGCGGCCGCATAGGGGTCGGGGGTTGGGGGCCAAGGCATAGCTTCCCTTGGCAGGGGCCTTAGGGGACGGTGTCCCCTATCGTACTCTCTCACCCTACTCGGCCGCATAGCGGTCGAGGAATGGATTCCAAGGGATAGCATCCCTTGGCAGGGATCTTAGGGGACAGCGTCCCCTATCGTACTCTTGTGTCCCCTATCGTACTCTTGCGTCCCCCAACTTCCACCAGCGTCGCCTACATCGACTTGTCGTCGATAAGGCTGTTCACGTCCATGATAAGGCTGATGCCATTGCCGAGAATGGAACAACCCGAGATGTACGGCAATCGTCCTGCGAGCCCGGTTACGAAGGTGGGGATGGGTTTAACAACGGCCTGCTGCTCGCCCATTATCCGATCTACGAACAGGCAAACACTGCCCTTTTCCGACTCGACCAGCATCATAATCCCTTTATCGATCTCTGTGCGGTCGCCCGGCACAGAGAATATGTCATGCAAGCGTCGCACACGATAGCAATGCCCGCGTATGATTATACTTTCGTTCCCATCGGGCGCAGTAATGAGGTTCTTATTGTCTGCAACAAAGCTTTCGCGGATGTTGAGCATCGGAATAACGTAATTCTCCGCCCCCAGCTGTATGCCCATGCCGTCAATGATGGCAAGCGTGAGCGGGATATGGAGCGTTGAAGTCATGCCCCGTCCATACACGCTATCAATGGTAACCGATCCGCCGAGCTTTTCAATGTTCGAGCAGACAACATCCATGCCAACGCCACGTCCGGAAAACTCTGTAACCTGTTCCTTCGTGGAGAAACCGGGCGCAAGTATGAAGTTATACGCCTCACGATCGGAAATTTCGGCATCGGTCTTGCTTGTAAGCCCCTTATCCTGTGCTTTCTTGATGAGCTTGCTTCTATCGAGGCCACGCCCATCGTCCGAAATAAGTATGATAACATCGCCGCCCGTGTTCCGTGCTTCGAGCGTTATCGTGCCCATTGCGGGCTTGCCTTTTTCGATGCGCTCATCAGACGGCTCTAGGCCATGGTCCATGCTATTTCGTATCATATGCATGAGCGGATCGGATAGCCTTTCGATAACATTCTTATCTACTTCGGTCTGCTCGCCTATTAGCACAAGCTGTGCTTCCTTGCCCGTCTTCTTGCACATGTCACGTACGATGCGTTGCATCTTCCTGAATGTGGCAGAAATCGGCACCATGCGGATGGACATAACCACATCCTGCAATTCATCCGTAAGCTGTCTCAATCTGCGCGACTGCTTCTCGAACGACTCAATGTGCAGTTCTACAACCTGCGGGTGTTTTGTAACCATCGACTCGGTTGTTACAATTTCACCAACGAGGTTCATAAGCTTATCAACCTTGCCTACATTAACGCTAAGGAACGATTGTGTAACCGCACTACGTGCGCCGCCTTCCTTGGCATTCTCCTTTTTCTCGGCCGAGGTTTGATTTTGTTGCCGAACTTGCTCCGCCTTTTCTTCCATCATATCAGTAATTTCCAGCGATTGTAGGAAGAAGGTCTTCTCGAGCTTCTCTTGTATCTCTTCTCTCTCACATCTGGTGTCGATATAAAGAACCAAGCCATCTCGTATGATTGCTTCATCGCAATTCATGCTCAAGTCAGCGGGTACATGTGATATCTTCTCATACATGCCACCAAGTAGCACGACAACACCGAGCGCACGTATTGTTTCCATCGCGCTTCCGGCAGAGAATCGCACACGAGCCTTGAACTTATTTATCTTATCTCCCGGCGCCGCTGCAGGCATGGCCGGACCCGGACGTACCGATGCACCCGGTATTGCAGCCTCGTCCGCCACCTTCTTAATCTCAAAGCTCTGTAAGAACAAGGTTCCCTTGAGCTTTTCTTCGATTTCAGCTTCGCTCACTTCGGTTTCGAGGAAAAGCGTGAAGCCGTTGTTTGCAATCTCTTCATCGCAATTCTCGTTAAGATTCTTGGGAATATGTGAAATTTTTTCGTACATTCCTTCGAACGCGATTACGACGCCGAACGCACGCACCGTCTCCATCGAGCAATCAGTTTCAAACCTGATATCTACTCGATAACTTTCCGACGCGCCTATGCTTGCGGCAAGCATTTCCCCTTCATCCTCAAGCTGTAAGGATTCAAGGAATAGAGTTTGCTTTAGGCACTCATCGATATCCGAGATTGGGTGATCCGAATCGATGGTTAAAAACAGGCCGTTTTCCGCAATGCGCTCATCATGATTGAGGCTCAAATCCTCCGGCACGCTGTACACATTATCGCAAATATCCGCAAGCGAAGCCACAACCTGGAAAGCACGTATGCTCTCCATTGCGCAATCCGCTTCAAATCTAATATGCGCGCGATAGCGGTTACAATGGCTCGGTCGTGGTGGCATTTCTGCTTGCGCCACCGGTCCCGGATTTTCAGGCGCATCGATAGCAGAAGCAACGGTGGTGGATCCACCGGAGCTAAGCCCCTCGGTTATCTTCTTTGCGCTTGCGTACAGTTCGTCAATCGATCCATCCG
>CAYJPI010000349.1:0-2773 GCA_964372005.1 uncultured Oscillospiraceae bacterium
GCCTTACACCGAGGATGCAAATATAAGTGTCCTGCCTATAACATGCGATATTTCCGGAACGGGGCGCATGCTTGATATGAGCATGACCATGCTAATTACCGTGAAGCCGAATGCATTGGAGCTTATCAATGTAGCGGTGGATGCGAAGGAGAGAGTGCCGCCCGAAAGAAGCCGCGGCATACTCATCTATCTTGCGCGCGAGGGTGATATGCTCTTCGACATCGGCAAGCAATTCGGCCTTACCCCCGATGATATACGCGATTATAACCCAAACATGCAAGAACCGCTAAAAGAAGGCATGCAGATGTTGCTATTATCGCGATAACTCATAGAGTGTCAAAAAAGTGTCCGCAAGGGCACTTTTTTAGATGGTGTCTACGCAAGTTGAGCCGTGTGAATACTTGTGTAGACACCATCTTATGTAATTTCCTTACTTTTCACTTTTCACCCCTTCACGTTTACCGAGAACTCGTGGTATAATGGTATAATATTATCATTAAAATGATTAAAGGAGAAACAGCGATGATTAGCATGACGAAGATACACGGGCTTGGAAACGACTTCCTTTTGATTGATGCTACCGCAGGCACGGTGTGCGACTATGTAGCGCTTGCACCTAAGCTGTGCGACCGCCACACGGGAGTTGGCGCGGACGGTATCCTCATTGCCGAAAAATCGGATATTGCAACCATACGCATGCGCCTTATCAATGCGGACGGGAGCGAGGCCGAGATGTGCGGAAACGGCATACGCGCGTTTTCGAAATACGTGTACGAGCGTGGATTGGTACGCGAGCAGGCCTTCGAGGTGGAAACGCTCGCCGGGATAATGAAACCCTCGTTGATACTCGAGGGTAGTAACGTAGTTGCCATTCGCGTGGACATGGGCGAGCCGGGGCTTGAGTGCGCGGATGTGCCCGTGCTTCTCGAGGGCGTGGATTCGCGCTGCGTCGATAAGCCATTGTTCATCCGCGAAAATGCGTTTAGGTTTACAAGCATCCGCATGGGCGTTCCACATACGATGGTGTGCGTTAAGGATGCCGCTACATTCCCGGTTACCACTTTCGGCCCTAAGATTGAAACCAACGAGATGTTCCCCGAGAAAACGAATGTAAACTTCGTTACGGTTGTTGACCGTGAGAATGTAATACAGCGCACATGGGAACGCGGCGCAGGCGCAACGCTTGCATGCGGCACGGGCGCAAGTGCAACGGCGGTAAGTTGCCATCTTGCAGGGTATACGGGCAAAAAGGTGAATGTGCACCTCGAGCGCGGAACATTGCAAATTGAGTGGGCGGACGATAACCATGTATACATGACAGGGCCTGCCACCGTATTGTTTGATTGCACAATCGACGAGAGCCTGCTTTAAGTATGGCTGACATCAACACAAGAAAAACGAGCGGGTCGATTCTCGTAGTCGGCGGCGCGAACATGGACATACTCGGCGCACCCAAGGCCGCACTTACGCTTCACGATAGCAATATCGGTTCGGTTACGATGCGGCCGGGCGGCGTTGCGCTGAACATTGCGCGCGCGCTCAACTTTGGCGGCGAGCATGTAAGGTTTTGCAGCGTGTTCGGCGATGATCTTTTTGCCAAGGCATTGAAAGCCCAGCTTGAAGGCGAGGGGCTTAATATTGCGCCTTCTTTCACGCTGGATGTACAAAGCTCGGTGTATTTATCCGTACATGATGAGACGGGGGACATGCATGTCGCCATAAATCAGATGCGCGCGATGGATTTTTTCACCGTAGAACGGGCGCAAAAGCTTATCGATTGCATGGGTGACTGCGCGCTCATCGTTGCGGATACGAACCTCCCCGAGGAAACCTTGCTTTTCCTTGCGAAGCATTCGGGCGCGAGCATTTTGGTCGATCCCGTCAGCAATGAAAAAGCTATGCGTGTGAAGAAGGCATTGCCCTACATACATGCGCTCAAACCCAATCGTCTCGAGGCGGCGGCGCTCACGGGCATCGATTGCTCGAGCGACGAAGGCATCATCAAAGCGGCAGGTGAGCTATTAAAAAGTGGCTTGGCGAATGTTATCATATCCTTGGGTAAAGATGGGGTATACTACGCGAACGCGCAAGGCGGCGCATTCATTCGGCCGAGCGAGCGCGTACACGATGCGGCCATGCATACCGGCGCAGGCGATGCCATGATGGCAGGAATTGCGATGGCACACAAACGCGGCGAGGACATACGCGAAATGGCGCTTTGCGGCATGCGTGAGAGTGCAAAGCACTTGAGCGATTGCACGTGAACGGTGAAGCAAAAAACACCGAGGACAAAAAGCGATTGAGGAAGGGAAAACGAATATGAGTAACATAAACACAGAGGTAATATTATCCGAAGAGGTAAAGGCGGCCAAGGCAGCGGGTAAGCCGATAGTCGCACTTGAGAGCACCATAATATCGCATGGGATGCCGTATCCCGAGAATGTTGATACGGCCAAGAACTGCGAGCGCATCGCGAGGGAGAACGGCGCTGTGCCTGCGACAATCGCGATAATTGGCGGACGGATGCACGCAGGGCTTACAGCCGAACAGCTTGATTATTTCGGGCGTACGGGTACAGCCATCACCAAGGCGAGCCGCCGCGACCTTCCCGTGCTTTTAGCAAAGGGCATGGATGGCGCAACCACCGTTGCGGCTACCATGATAATAGCGAAGATGGCCGGGATATCGATATTTGCTACGGGCGGCATAGGCGGAGTTCACCGCGGAGCACAGCAGAGCATGGACATATCCGCGGATCTTGAGGAGCTTGCAA
>CAYJPI010000350.1:0-2770 GCA_964372005.1 uncultured Oscillospiraceae bacterium
CTATCATATCGACGGATTCCGCTTCGATCTCGCATCGATACTCGGCCGCAATGATGACGGAACGCCACTGGCCGAACCGCCGTTACTGCGTTCGCTCGCTTTTGACAGTATATTGGGCGATACCAAGCTCATCGCCGAAGCATGGGATGCCGCAGGCCTTTACCAGGTAGGAAGTTTCCCTGCCTTCAACAGATGGGCCGAATGGAACGGACGCTATCGAGATGACATGCGCCGCTTCCTAAAGGGCGATGGTGGAATGGCGCATGTAGCCGCATGCCGCATAGCGGGTTCGGGCGACATCTATGATCCCACTTTAAGGAAAGATGCCTCAGTAAACTTCATCACCTGCCATGATGGGTTCACGCTATACGATTTATATAGCTATAATGAAAAGCATAATCTTGCTAATGGCTGGGATAACACCGATGGCGGCAACGATAACCATAGCTGGAACTGCGGCGTCGAGGGCGAGACGGATGACAAGGATATACTTAGCCTTCGTATGCGCATGATGAGAAATGCCGCACTTGTTCTAATGTGTTCTCGCGGAATCCCCATGTTCTTATCGGGCGACGAGTTTGGCAACACGCAATTCGGAAACAATAATGCCTATTGTCAGGATAACAAGATTTCTTGGCTTGACTGGGGTTTTCTTGAAAAGAATGCGGATTTGTTCACCTTTTTCAAACAGGCCATAGCTTTTAGGAAGGAACATAGGTGCTTAAGGGCGAATATCAGCAGTGGCGCACTCGGCTTCCCCGATGTTAGCTTCCACTCACTAAAGCCATGGCGGCATCATTTTGAGGGTTACGAGCGCTACATAGGCGTGATGTTTGCCGGCAAGGAAGAGGATGCACGCCCCGATATCGTTTATTTGGCCGTTAATACATATTGGGAGAGCCTTACGGTTACTTTGCCTACACTCCCCGTTGGCCTCGGTTGGTTCTTAGGGCTAAGCTCATTCGAAACAGAAGCCGATGTCCCCACGGCGAGGAGTGTGCGGTACGTAATGCCCCCACGGTCAGCGGCTGCATTTGTAGTAAAAGGCATATAGAAAGATGGCGGGAAGATACTTACAAAGTATTCTCCCGCCATCTATAATTATTACCTATTATTTATTATTTACCCGTTTGGAAATAGGGGCGCAATACAGCCGCAACGCCTGCTACGGGCATTGTTTGCACGGTGATGCGTCCGGGGCCTGTAACAACCGTGTTGAAGATGCCTTCGCCGCCGAAGAGCATGTTTTTCACACCGGGAACGGTTTGTACGGAGATCGAGCAAGTTGCATCCATCATTGCAAGATATCCGGTGTCAACTATCATGGACTGGCCGGCTTGCAATACATATTCCTCTGCATGTCCGTCAATCTCGACGAATACGATGCCGCTGCCTTCAACCTTTTGCATGATGAAACCTTCACCGCCAAACAATCCGGTGCTCACCTTGCCCTTGAAATGCATCGAAAGCATAAGCCCTTCCGTTGCCGCAAGGAAAGCGCTTTTCTGGAGTATAACGGGGTTACCGGGTGTTACCTCGATGGCAAGTATTGTGCCGGGGAAACTACTGCCAAATGCAATTTGGCCTGCGCCGCCGGTAGCTGTGTACTTGTTCTGGAAAATAGAATCGCCAGACACGAGCCTTCCGAGCATCTTACCGACGCCTCCGCCCACTGTTTCCATCTTCATGTTGGGTGTCATCCAGCACATTGAGCCGCTTTCGGTAATCATTTGTTCATTAGGATTCAAGTCGCAAATAACTGCGGGAAGATTTCCGCCTACGATACGATAATTCATTATAATACCTCCAAGTTTTCTGTATATATTTTAACTTAAATTAATTATATTGTAAAGTAATGTTTCATATTTCATTTTGAAAAATATGTAAAATGTAATTTGTTGTCCTATTTTGCATTTTTGTTTTTGTAATGCCTACTCAGCTTATGCCAATACTATCTAGATAGTATTGGCATAACATTTCCTTTTTTTGAATTTACAAAATAGCCACACAATTTAGCCAATTATAGTACATAAATCTATTGGAAAATGTAGAAATAAAAGCTATAATAAATAAAAGTGATGAAATATGCGCATGGATAGAGTTTGTTACATTTTTTAACTATTGCGCGACAATGAACACAAGAAATCTTGGCGGAGGGCCTGACATGAAAAGAGATAACAAAACTAATGACAGATATGGTCAAAGGAAGCGATCGATGAGCGCGGGTGGCAAGCGAGTTCGCAACACTGTAGTGTGTATGCTCGGCATCGCATTGGTGGGCTTTCTCGTATTGCCGCTTTGGATTAACGGATATGTAGTGCAGGATCCGGATGCCGCAGTTCATGCGGCTCAGCCGTCCGCCGCGCCTTCCGCTGAACCGTCGCAGGAGTCACGAAGCGTACCAGCACCGGCGGCAATAGTTGTTGAATCTCCCCAGAAGATAGAATCCGCTCCCGTAGCAGAAATCCCTGATGCAAGCGCATACCACACCCTTGTTTTCGAGGGGAATGATGAGGCTGTTAAGGCATTACAGTCAAGGTTGATGGATTTGGGGTATCTTGAATATGATGAGCCCACCGATTACTTCGGCCCTGCTACACTTGCCGCCATCAATCTGGTTCAGCGCGTTCTCGGAGAATCCCCCACGCAGGATGTATCCGCGCAGTTGCAAGCTATGCTCTTTAGCGATTCAACCCCGAGCTACTGTATGCGCGAGGGTGACCAGGGTTCTGACGTGCGAGGAATGCAGGAAAGGTTAATCGAGCTTGGG
>CAYJPI010000351.1:0-2769 GCA_964372005.1 uncultured Oscillospiraceae bacterium
CGGAATATTCAATGCGCTTACAAGCGCTGCCGGTATCAGGCCCTTATAGGGCCAGACCAAACCGCCCGCTGAGCGGGCGGTCCTGACTTCAAGCGTTGCTGTTTTATCTTGAAAGAACCCGCTCTTACTATTTAGAATACGAATGCCAAATATGTGAAGTAGGAGCCGAGCATTACAATGCCTTGCACCTTGGAGGACTTTTCCCTTACAAGCAGAGGAAGAGTCATCAGTAGCAAAAATCCTATAGCGACGGGCATATCAAAAGCGAGGCTCTGCTGTGCAACGGGCAGTGGCTGCCCCGTAAGGATAGAGCATAGCGGTAGCACGAGCGTTAGGTTTATAATGTTCGCGCCGATGATATTACCTGCCGACAAATTGGCCTGCTTCTTGACGATGGCGGTGATGGTGGTTACAAGTTCGGGTAGCGATGTTCCTACGGCTACGAGCGTAACGGCGATGATGCGCTCCGGCACGCCGAAGAATGTTGCAAGTGAGCTCGCAGAATCAACGAGAAGCTGTGAGCCAACAACGATTCCCGTAATGCCTACAATGAATAGAACAGCATTTTTCGTGACATCTTTTTTAGTATATTTGAGTTTTTCCACGGCCTCGGAATTTTGCTTTGCCGTTTTAACATTTCCCATGAGGAAGAGAATGAGGGGGATTATGAGCAGTGCCGCGCCGTAGATGGGCAAAGTGCCCTCGAGGCTGAACACATAAAGTAGCACTGCACTTGCAACGAGGATTAAATACTGCAGAAGATACTCCTTGCGCTTACATGAAAATTGCATGAAAATCATAGCTATGGAGAGAATAAGGCCGGTATTCGCGATTACCGAGCCGATGGAGTTGCCAACCGCCATGTCGGGCTTGCCGTCGAATGCGGCGGTGAGCGACACCAGCATCTCGGGTAGAGTTGTCGCAACGCTGACGATTGTTGCACCGACGATGAAGGGTGGGATACCTGTGGCACGGGCAATAAAGCTTGCACTGTCAACGAAGAAATCTCCGCCTTTTACCACCAGCGCGATGCCGATTGCAAAGAGCAATACCGTTAGATAAATGTTCAAAATGTGTTCCTCCTAAATTTTTGATGAAGGTTGGATGTGCAAAAAAATAGACTTAATCTGCACGCAACAAACGGCAGATAAGTCTTGTCTATTACAACCAAGCCAAGCGCTTATGCGCCGGTGCTGTTGACGTTGGCTAACGAAAAACGAGGACTACTCCCTTATCTATTCCTATTTATATCGTATTATGTTCGAATTGTCAACTTGATTATGAAAAAAATATGGGGGGAGATATGTGCAATGTACTGCGCTGTAGAAAGTGCCGCGGATAAAAGGGGGAGAAAGCACAGTATCCTCAATATTGCAAAAATGCGGTTTTGCTAAGAAAATCCTTAGAAAATCACGCATTTTCCTTGACATATTCATTACACTGTGGTACATTGTCATGAGCATCCCCCGAAAAGGGGGTTGGTTTGGTTGGCTGAATTTGCTTATAGTAGATAGGCGAACCGAACATGAATTTTGTGAAAGGAGAATGCAACATGCGCGTAAAGATCACGCTCGCATGCACAGAGTGCAAACAGCGTAACTACAATACCTTCAAGAATAAGAAGAACGATCCCGACAGGTTGGAGCACAACAAGTACTGCCGCTTCTGCCGCAAGCATGTTATACATCGCGAAGCGAAGTAAGAGACGAGTATAAACAAAGAATAGTAGGGGATAATTGCATGGCAAACATTGAGAAAAAGAAGGACACGAAGCCCGCTAAGGCGAAAAAAGAGTCCAGGTTTAACCCGGTACGTTTTTTCAAAGAGATGGTAGCGGAACTCAAAAAGCTGACATGGCCGACTAAGAAGGATCTCATATCGAGAACGGGTGCGGTGCTCGCATTTGTAATCGGAATTGCGATTGTTATCGGCTTGCTTGACTTCCTGCTCGGAAGTGGCATCGGCTTGCTAATGAACATTGGCGGTTAAAAAAGTGTTGATTTTATTTGAAAAGGGGGCCGGGAAATGAGCACACCGACGAGCGAAGAGGCCAGATGGTATGTCGTTCATACCTATTCCGGCTATGAAAACAAGGTTAAAGAAGACCTTGAAAAGTCCGTTGAGAACATGAATCTTGAAGAGCAAATTCTCGAGGTAAAGTACCCCACGGAAAAAACCATTGAAATCGACAAAAAGGGAAAGAAAAAGACGACTTTGCGCAAAGTCTACCCCGGTTATGTCATGGTGAAAATGTTCATGAATGACAAAACTTGGTATGTAGTGCGCAACACGCGAGGCGTAACGGGTTTTGTCGGCCCGGGATCAAAGCCTATTCCTCTTTCTGATGAGGAAGTAACGGCAATGGGCGTCGAGCGCATCCCGATTATGCTCAACATTGAAGTTGGTGAGCATGTAAGGGTAATTAACGGTCCGCTTGAGAACTTCATCGGTAAGGTGGAGGCACTCGATGAGGAGCGCCAGAAGATCAAGCTCACGGTATCCATGTTTGATCGTGATACACCGGTTGAACTTGATTTCGTACAAGTACAAAGGCTGTAAGCCCAATGGGCACAGCAGAATTCGGTTGTGGAAGGGGAGGCACCCCAGACCACAAACTACATGATATGGAAAAGTAGGAGGAAACAGCAATGGCAAAGAAGATCGCAGGTTATGTGAAGCTTCAGATTCCTGCCGGCAAAGCAACGCCGGCACCGCCTGTAGGACCGGCACTCGGTCAGCACGGTGTTAACATCATGGGCTTCTGCAAGG
>CAYJPI010000352.1:0-2767 GCA_964372005.1 uncultured Oscillospiraceae bacterium
ACGCACATGAACCTTCAATCTACCGCCGTAAACATCGTCCGCTTTATCGCATAGAAGATTAAAAAGTTGTGTATAGCACATTGAAACGAGAAAGTTAAAGGTGCTGTCGGTATCACTGATGATTATGAACAGCGCGGTTTTGCGGTCGCCGAGCGTATCTAGTTCTAATTCGTCGTATTCGGTGAGGTCGCGAACCTCTTGAATATCAAACGGTGCAAGCCTTGCACCGCATGAAATCAATATTGAACGGGCAGTTTTGCCGGCCGCAAGCTTGAATTTTTTATATTGCCGCACAGCGAAGTGATTCGGGTTCTTTTCTTCGAGTGCATCGAAGAGCAAATCCACGGCATTTTTGAAATTTTCATCCTCTTCGCGAATCTCCGACGCATTGATAAACTCAATCAGCGTGGCGAAATTCTGCTCACTCTCGGGCGCTTCGTAGTAGATGTAGCCGATGAGTGCGGTGTAAAGGAGCGTTTCTGCCTTGACCCAAAAGTCATCCCCCGTTTTGCCGTCACCCTTCGTGTTCGCGATGAGCGTGGTGACGAGTTTCAATATGTCCTTTTCGCTTTTGATATAAGCAAACGGGTTGTAATTCATGGACTTCTTGAAGTTGATTGTGTTAAGAATTTTTATCCGATATCCGGCATTTTGGAGCATTTTGCCGCACTCAATTAGAATGCTTGCTTTCGGATCCGTAACACAAAATGAGCTGTGCATTTGCATTAAATTTGGCTTCAGCACGAACCGGGTTTTACCGCTCCCCGAGCCGCCGATCACGAGCATATTCTTGTTTCGAGCCGTCTTTGGGGCTTTCGGGCGGCCCTCCATTGTGAGGCGTTCGGTCTGCGTAAGGATAACGTTATTGTGGAAAACCGGGTCAATGTACGGCTCGATATCCTTTGCCGTACCCCATCTCGCCGAACCATACTCCACTCCCTTGCGATATTTCTTAGCGTTCTTGCCTTTGGTGTAAACAATTAAGCGAAGCAGCGCGCCCAAACACAGCCCGATTATCAAATCGCTCGGATAAAATGATGGTAGCGGCGACGCGAACGCTTGAGAAAACCCCTCCCCGATGTTCATAATTTTCTCACTCGCCTCCACACCACTCGCGAGCCGCCATGCCTCGGGAAGTTTCGTCGCGAACAAGCCAAGAAACAGGTACGGCAGATTCTTAATCACAAGCTTTTTGATTTTCCTGCTCATAAACTCCGCTCCTTTAGCTTGATTTTCACCTTATCGAGCGTGTTGCTTCTCACGCGCTCCACCATCCGTTGAAGCTGGGCAAGGACAGATGGTTTCTCATTTGCGCGAGTGATTTTCGCAGTGTACGCCTTGAACGCGTTCATAATCGCGTCGCCGTCGCGCCCTTTGAAGAAGATTGTATGAGTCGGTGGAACGGTGCTTTTGTCCTTGGTGACCGCATAATCCACGCCGAATTTCCGCATGACGCGGTCAAAATGTTTAATTCCATCGTCTCCCATGTCGAGCGTACTGACCCCTTGTCCCTGCTTTGCGAGTTGCTTCACGGTTTGCTTGCCGCGAGGGATGTTTGGGTATCTTTGCTTGTTTCTGATGTGCCGCATGAATGCACGAATGATTTTCCAAAGGGTATGACCGGTAAGCTTCGCCGCGCGGATAGTGAGGGAGATGCTTCGGTGGTTTACATCTTCTTGGATGGACATAAGTTAACGCCTCCTTTCTCCGGCTACTGTGGCGACTTTTCTTTCCCTTGCCGTTTCACTGTCAATATTCCTTCAAGCGTTGTTGCGGTGATGTTCAGCCTTTGCGCAACGGCGATATCATTCTTCACGACCTCATCGACACTGCCGCCGCACACTACCACCACTCTCGAGCGCCTAAGCATATCCCTCGCCATGTCGATGCCGTCCTTGTGCTCTTGCGGAACTTTCGAGTTGAGGTAAAGCGGCAAATAAAGCGATGGGCAAATAGGCGCATAGCCTGCTTCGTATAGCTTGCGGCAATAGAGTGCGGCGGCTTCCGTCGCTTCAAATTCATCGTTGCTCCAAGCGGATGTAATATATGCAATAGGTTTTTTCATTTCGATTTCCTCCTGTTTTTTAGCCGCCCATATCATGATTAACGAGCGCGGCATAGTAGTTGTCTATGGTGGATGGGGCGTTAAAGAGTGCCGCTTTTAGTTATTGCTTGATGTTCCTAATTTTTGTTGTGTTCTCGCGCATACAATTCATCACAAATTCGATGTGAGAACTATTGAGCCGCAAAAATTTCTCCTTCACCAGCGCCGCAGGAAAATCATCGCCCGCAATCCTGACGGTTTCACGCGCGGTGCATACCGTTTCAATCATGATATCCACGATTTCATCCAAATTGCTTTGCGGTACGAGGCCATTGTCGATGAAATGATCATACTCGATATTCCTGCGAATGATATCCGCATATACCCCGTATTCCTTGCTCAATTCCAATCCTATCCCTTTCCGTGTCTCAATGGATTGGATGGGAATGGAATGGATGGTTTGTGCATGTGTATTTTCTTTTTTGTTTAATTGATTACTATACGTATTTAATTGATGGGGTTTTTCCTGCATTGGGTAAGCCTGTATTGGTTTTTCCAAGATAGGTTTTTCCGTTATTGGTGTTGTATTCTCGCCCGTTGATTCTTTTACGGGATATTCGCGAATCGTGTACTCGGTGTCGATCAATTGACCCTTTCCGTTGCGAACTCTACGGCGGCTAATATAACCCGTAACCTCAAGCTCTTTTATCGTGTTATTGATGC
>CAYJPI010000353.1:0-2745 GCA_964372005.1 uncultured Oscillospiraceae bacterium
TAGGTATATATATTTTTGCCGCAAAGGGTGCGCTATCGGTGAAGAAAATTGATTTTCCCACCATCGCGGTGCTCGGTTGCGGCGTGGATGTTATATACCCTACACATAATGATAAACTATACAACAGCATAATCGAAAGGGGAGCGGTGATATCCGAGTTCCTTCCAAGAACGCGGCCATTCAGGGCGAATTTCCCTATTCGAAACCGCATAATAAGTGGAATAAGCCTTGGGACTGTCGTTGTTGAAGGTGCGTCGAAAAGCGGAGCGTCGATAACGGCTAACTATGCACTTGAACAAAACCGAGATGTGTTTGCCATCCCCGGCGAGATCGATAGCGAAACGAGCGCATGCCCGAACAAGCTCATACGCGAAGGATGGGCGAAGCCCGTTTTCCATGTGGATGATATTTTGGAAGAATACGGCCTTGCATATACACAGCGCGAGGAACGAGTGGTTGTTGATACATCTTCACTGCCGCCGATACAAAAACGCATATATGATATGCTCGATAATGGGGTGTTGTCGGCGGACGAATTGTGTGACAATTTGTCGCTTGAAGCGCAGAATATCAATTCGTCCTTGACATCTATGCTTTTTTCGGGAATAATTAAGCAGTTACCGGGTGGTGTATATTCACTTAAATAAAGAAGGCGTATTTGTTTTGGGGAGTACTGAAAACGAATCGCAAATTATATAGAGGAGTACGTATGGCGGATAATTTGGTTATTGTGGAATCGCCGGCAAAGGCGAAAACTATCGGAAAGTTCTTGGGGAAGAAATACAAGGTGGTCGCATCTAACGGCCATGTTCGTGACCTTCCCAAGAGCCAACTCGGGGTGGATGTGGATAATGAGTTCCTACCCAAGTATATTACGCTTCGTGGGCGTGGAGAGGTTCTTGAAAAGATACGCAGGGAAGCAAAGAGTGCGAAGAAAATCTTTCTCGCAACTGACCCTGATCGCGAGGGTGAAGCTATATCTTGGCATCTTTCCAAGATACTCAAGATGGACGAAACGGATAAATGCCGTATCGTTTTCAACGAAATAACCGCAACGGCCGTTAAGGGTTCGTTAAAGGGCGTGCGTCCCATCGACATGCGCTTGGTTGATGCGCAACAAACAAGGCGTGTGCTCGATAGATTGGTGGGCTACAAGATAAGCCCCATACTCTGGGCAAAAGTTCGCAAGGGACTTTCCGCAGGGCGTGTGCAATCGGTCGCTACGCGCATAATATGTGACCGCGAGGAGGAAATACTGTCCTTCGTTCCCGTAGAATATTGGGATGTCATCGTTTCGCTTCTTCACGATAAGGGAAAGAAGCCCATCGAGGCAAAGTTCTACGGCTACAATGGCAAAAAGGAAGCTCTAGCGGATAAAGCATCGGCAGATGCGGTATTAAAGTGCATCGAAGGGGCTGAATACAAGGTCGCTGAGATGAAAAAGAGCAATAAGAGCCGCCATGCGCCGGCTCCGTTTACTACGAGTTCGCTCCAGCAGGAAGCTTCGAGGAAGCTCGGTTTCACAACCAAGCGTACCATGCTCGTGGCACAGCAATTATATGAGGGCGTGGACATCGCAAAGAGCGGCACCACGGGCCTCATCACCTATATTCGTACCGATTCCGTTCGTATTTCAACGGAGGCGCAGGAAGTAGCGCGCGAATATATAGGCCAAACATATGGCAGTGATTATGTGCCCGAAAAACCCAATGTATATAAGGGTCGTTCGGGTGCGCAGGATGCGCATGAAGCCATACGACCGAGCCATGTTGAATACTTGCCCAAGGATGTAAAGGAATCGCTCACGAACGACCAATTCAAGCTTTACAAGCTCATATATGAGCGTTTCATGGCAAGCCAGATGACGGATGCCAAGTACGAAACCGTAACCGCAACCATTGATGCCAATGGCGCAACCTTTCGTGCATCGGGTAGCCGCACACTCTTCGACGGTTTCACCGCCGTTTACGAGGAAGGCAAGGACGAGGCGAGCGAGAAGGTTACAACATTGCCCCCCATCGAGCAAGGCGACATACTAAAGCGAAACAAGGCCGAGAGCAACCAGCACTTCACACAGCCGCCGGCGAGATATACCGAAGCTTCGCTCGTTCGCGTTCTCGAAGAAGAAGGCATCGGCAGGCCGAGTACATATTCGCCCACCATATCCACCATCATTGCGCGCGGATATGTGGCGCGCGAGAAGAAGCAGTTGTATCCTACCGAACTCGGCGTTCTCGTTACACAGATTATGAAGGAGAACTTCCCCGATATCGTTGACGTTGCATTCACCGCCAATATGGAACAAAAGCTTGACGGTGTGGAAGAGGGTGCAACCGAGTATGCCAATATTCTATCGGAGTTCTACTCCCCCTTCGAAAAAACCGTGGAGCGCGCAAGCGAAACCATAGAGAAAATCGAAATACCCGATGAAGTGTCGGACATCGAATGCGAAAAATGCGGCGCAATGATGGTATATAAGATGGGGCGTTATGGCAAGTTCCTAGCATGCCCAAGCTTCCCCAATTGCAGAAACACCAAGCCGATCATCGAAAAGATTGACGTGGAATGCCCGGATTGCGGTGCGGATCTCACGAAGAGAAAATCAAAGCGCGGCAAGGCGTTTTACGGTTGCGAAAAATATCCCGAATGCACTTTCGTATCATGGGATAAACCGGCGAAGGAACGCTGTGAAAAATGCAACTCCTTGATGGTGCAAAAGCCTGCCCAAAACGGTGGCTTCATCGT
>CAYJPI010000354.1:0-2719 GCA_964372005.1 uncultured Oscillospiraceae bacterium
CGACAGCTGCTTTTGCCGCCACTTTCGCCGCAAGCACGGCGGTTTTTGCGGCGCGGATCGATGCGTGTGCGGCCACCTTCGCGCCCTTGGCGGTTGTTCGCGCGGTCGTGACGCTCGCTCGCCCCACGGATCGCGCTGTTTTTACCGTCTTAATCGTTCCCTTCACCGCCTGTTTCGGTGCGCGAGAAATCCCACGTGCGGCCTTGATTGAGCGGCGAATCGATTTGACGTTGTTCTTTTTTGCTTTTGTTGATGGTGATGGTGACGGCGTGATTTGTGCTGTTTGAGGTGTGGAGGGGGAATGTGAAATACGGGTAAAACCCTCTCCGCCGCCATTCTGCGGCACCTCTCCCCGAGGGCGAGGCTTACGAAAAGGCTCTCTCTTTGGAGGTGCTGGCCGCGAAGCGGACTGAGAGGGTTCACGCGCCTTGTTTGGCTCGACATTCGGCTCACGCACCGCGCCACTCCTGCCGTTTCTCCGAACCTCGGCTACCCGTTGCACCGCCGACTTTGCGCCCGACACAGCAGCATGGGCGGCAATATGTGCGCTGTCGCTCGCAATCTCGCCTGAGCGATCAATGGCGTAATCGCGGTCGGTTTGGGCGGTGGGTTGGCCTTGTTCCTGAGCTCGCGCTTTGGCTCGATCAACCGCTCGCCGTATTCCGAGTGATGTTCGGATCGTTTTGTTTAAGGTGCGCGGTTTTATGTTGGTGGGCTTCGTTTTGATTGTTTTGGATATGGGGATCAACTCCTTTTTTGGGTTTTTGGCGAGTTAAACGAAAGTCTATCATGTTTTCGTCCATCTGCGTGTTTATGTACAATTTTCATGTCCGCGTTGGATAATTGAAAACTGTTGACATGCTAACAGTAAAAGTGTATTATTAAGAAAAATAAGGGAATGATGTTCTCCCTTGGATTGTATCCAAAACCGCTATTATGCTGATGACTTCTGCTTTTTGCAGGGGGAATCAGCTTTTTTATGATGAAAAGGAGATATTTCATGCTAACGAGTATTGCATTATTATTTTTAGTAGGCCTTGCAATGGGAAGTATTTTTGCAAAACTAAAGCTTCCAAGCCTACTCGGTATGATTATCACGGGAATCATTTTAAGCCCCTATGCGTTAGATTTATTAGACCCAAAACTTTTAGATGTTTCAGCCGAATTAAGGCAAATTGCACTGATAATTATTTTAACGCGCGCCGGCTTATCGCTTAACTTGAGTGACCTAAAAAAAGTAGGCAGACCTGCTATTTTAATGTGCTTTATTCCTGCTGCCCTTGAAATTATAGGCATGGCCATATTGGGGCCGATATTGCTTGGAGTTACATTGTTGGAGGCCTTAATCATCGGTAGCGTTGTAGCGGCTGTATCACCTGCTGTGGTTATTCCTCGAATGCTTAAATTGATTGAAACGGGGTACGGAACCAATAAGAGCATACCTCAAATGATTGTAGCAGGATCATCGGTTGATGATGTGTTCGTTATCGTGCTGTTCACAGCATTCACTTCACTTGCGATGGGCGGTGATTTATCACCTAAGACCTTTGTGGAAATTCCCGTTTCCATTATTTTAGGTGTCATTTTAGGTATTATAGTTGGAATCGTTATGGCTATTTTTTCAAAAAGGTACATATACGAGATTCAATAAAAATCATAATCACTCTTAGCGTATCTTTTTTAATTATTGAACTGCAAAACCAATTGCAAAATGTAATTGCGATATCCGGGCTTTTGGCGATTATGAGCATGGGCATCACACTGAATAAGAAAGCTCCGATCCTATCAGAGCGATTGTCCCTTAGATATAACAAGCTTTGGGTTTGTGCCGAAGTGGTTCTATTCGTTTTGGTTGGGGCAACCGTTGACTTGAATTATTTCTTAGAGGCCGGGGTGGTTTCTATATTTGCGCTCATAATTGCACTTATGTTTAGAATGGCCGGTGTTTTCCTTTGCCTTTTGAAAACCGACTTGAACAAAAAGGAACGTAGCTTTTGCATGCTTGCATATACCCCAAAAGCAACAGTACAAGCTGCAATTGGTACAATACCACTTTCTATTGGACTTGCTTGCGGCCATCAAGCATTAACGATAGCCGTGCTTTCAATTTTAATAACCGCACCATTCGGGGCAATATGTATAGATAGTCTCTACAAAAAGCTACTCTCAAAAGACATATAGAAGCTCGCGTTTCATATTGTAATTGTATATTGAACTTGTTTTCGGCAAAATAATATCCCCAAACAACACTTGCAACCATCCGCAAACTATGCTAACATCACAAAAACTTATGGAGGTGGCCGCCATGCGCACGGTATGCTTAATCGTATTTTCGATCGTAAAACTCACGCTTTTCCTATTCATCACGGTATTCCTATTTCTCATACGCGTTGCGCTTGGCGACCGGTAAAAAAGGAGGAAACACCATGAAAAAGCTACTCACTCTATCCCTGTCCGCGATGCTTTTCGCAAGCATTTGTATCCCGGCGCAAGCGTCATATTTCATCATCGAAAGCCATGACAACACGCCGACCATGCGCATCGAATATGAGCGCACCCCGTCGGTCGAGGTGACGATCCCGGCCTACACGCCCGCGCCCGAAACGACCCCGAAGCCGACCGCCACACCCAAGCCCGAAACCACGCCAAGCCCCACACCCTCCGAGGTTACGGGCGATTACGAGCGCGGCACGGTTTACGGGCCGAACCTTTCCACGAA
>CAYJPI010000355.1:0-2699 GCA_964372005.1 uncultured Oscillospiraceae bacterium
ATCTTCTTTCTGTTCGACAAAAAACTGTACGAAAAAGTGTTGACAAAGCCCTTTCCTCCTTCGCATCTCAAATAAAGGAATACACCGAGCGAATAGAAAAAAATCCTTCATGGCAGATGGTCGGCATTTATGCGGATGAAGGTATCTCCGGAACGAGCATACACAAGCGAGCGGAATTTCAACGGCTGCTTTCCGATTGCCGAAAAGGAAGAATCGACCGAATCCTCACCAAGTCGATCTCACGCTTTGCAAGGAATGTGCATGACTGCCTCGGCGTGTTACGTGAGCTTAAGGAACTGGGGGTTTCGGTACACTTTGAAAAAGAGGGCGTCGATACAGCAGATTTATCCGGTGAGATGCTCGTGACGGTGTTCGGCGCAATCGCGCAAGAGGAATCAACGTCGATCGGATCGAACATGCGGTGGAGTTATGAAAAACGGATGGAGTCGGGCATGTTCATAGGATGTGCCGCCCCGTATGGCTATCGCCTTGGAGACAGAACGCTCGTCATCGAAGAGAACGAAGCTCAGATAATACGATGGATCTTCGATTCATACCTTAACGGTAGCAGTCAATTCGATATCGCACAATCACTTCAAGCGCAAGGGATACCATCGCCTACGGATGCGAATGCATGGTCACCGTCTACAATACGCTATATCATCAAAAATGAACGTTATTGCGGCGATGCGATACTGCAAAAGAAATACACTGTAATGGAAGATGGGCGCAAGAAAAACAAATGTAACACGGGTGAACGCAGGCAATATTACATGCAGGATTCACACCCGGCCATCATATCGCGCGAAACATTTGAGCTTGCGCAGTCCCTCAAAACCAAACGTGCGGATAGGCAGTCAGATGAAAAAGCATTTACCCACTTTCGCCGCACAATCGTATGCGAGACATGTGGAGCCATTCATAAGAAACGCACACGAAATAATGGCAAAGTGGTGTGGGTTTGCTATACACACGACCGATGTGCAAGCGAATGCCCGACACCGCCCATATCACAGGCACATATCGAGCAAGCCTTTGCAAATTTCCTTCAAAGATTCCGTCCTATGGTCGATGAAATATTTACCCCTATGATCAAGCAATTCACGGCATTGCAAGATCGCATACAAACAGATACACAATCATTGCAGGAAGCGAACGAAGAAATCCTTCGATGTGCGGAACAGCGGCATGTGTTTAATCGCCTACATAACAAAGGGATGCTCGCCTTCGATGCTTATCAAGGGAAAATCAACGGGTTGAATATCCAAGTTGAGGAGCTGAAGAAACGAAGAAGGAGCATCATAGAGGAACAATGCAGTCTCCCTGAGCTTGATAAAACAATGGAAATACTCTCCTATATGAAACACGAAAGTCTCACCGCTGATGCCGGGGAGACTTTTTCTATGATCATCGATAAAGTTTTGATAGGCGTAGACAAACGTACTACCTTTCGTCTTATCAACGGATGGGAGGTGGAGCAAGATGGCTAAAATACGACAATTGCCCTTCGGGTATCGCATACAGCAGGGCATCATTGCCGTCGATGAGAACGAAGCCGCCGTGGTGCGATCGGCATATTCCGCATACATAAGCGGAGAATCCTTCGCTACAATCGCAAAGCAGTTAAGTGAAAGCGGAGTGAGATACCACCCTCACACGGATGTGTGGAATAAAAACATGGTAAAACGAATGATAGAGAATGCAAAGTATATCGGCGATGGGGGTTACCCCATGATTGTGGATCATGATACATTCGCCCTCGCGGAATCCATGCGCACCAAACGCAGCATTCAGATTACAAGAAAAACGAAAGAAGAGAATCCGCCATGCGTGACTCCTCCGAGAAAGCCGCAAGGCAAACCCATTTCAAGTTTAGCAATTGTGCGCCTTGAGAAGGAAATAGAGCACGCGATACAAGCCCCGAACCTCGACACAGAACGCATAAAGCGTATGATCTTCGATTGTGCGCTTATGCGATATAAAAACTAAGAAAGGAGAATGCGGATGATACCACATGGGAAAACGCGTCCTACGCGTACCGTCACTGTAATAGAGCCGATAACAAAGACCGCCGCGGAAAACAAAAAACAGCACACGCGCGTTGCGGCCTACTGTCGCGTCAGCACGGATGATGAAGAACAGCTCTCAAGCTACCAACAGCAGATCGCATACTATACCGAAAAGATCAATGCGAACCCCGAGTGGGAGCTCGCAGGAATATTTGCGGATGAGGGCATCTCGGGAACGAGCACAAAGAAACGTACACAGTTTAACGAGCTAATGGCGTTATGTAGGCGCGGCAAGGTGGATATCATACTCACAAAATCCATATCGAGGTTTGCGAGGAACACGGTAGACTGTCTTAAATATGTACGCAAGATGCGCGAACTGGGCATAAAAATCGTGTTTGAAAAAGAGAACATCGACACATCCACCATGACAAGCGAGATGATGATTGCTTTTTACAGTAGCTTCGCGCAAGCCGAGAGCGAATCCATGAGCAAGAACATCACCGTCGGAAAACGAATGCGCTATAAACGAGGCGAGGTGAACATCTTAAGTCGACCGCTACTCGGATACCGCAAGGGTGAGGATGGTGAACCTGAGATTAACCCCGAGGAAGCATCCATCGTGCGCCGCATGTTTAGGCTTTATCTATCCGGATTCAGTGCGATGAAGATACGCGACGAGCTTCAAGC
>CAYJPI010000356.1:0-2692 GCA_964372005.1 uncultured Oscillospiraceae bacterium
AAACTATTTAATTTGAGAACAGTGTAAACATATTATGTGTAACGGATCGACATATAACATGGCTTTCTCGCCTGTTTTCATAGGCTTATCCGCAAAAGCAGCCCAGCTTTGAAGCCCATATCGAAGGTTTAACATATACGTGTTTCCGAAGTATTGAACGCCGGTGACCGTGGTTTCAAACTCCTTAGCATCTTCAATCTTTTCAAGTTTGACTTTTTCGGGGCGAAACATGTGAGTATCGTCAATCAAATTGGATGAACCCACGAACTTCGCAACATGCGCTGTTTTCGGGGTTTCATATATGGCGGTCGGCGTGTCGAACTGTTCCACTACACCATTTGACATAACCGCGATGTAATCGCTCATGCTCATGGCCTCCGTTTGGTCATGCGTCACGAACAATGAGGTTATGCCAAGGCGCGTCGCAAGGTCGCGAAGCTCCGTGCGCATCTCCTCGCGAAGGAGTGCATCGAGCGCGGATAAAGGCTCATCGAAGAGTATACATTTCGGCTCGATCACGATTGCCCTTGCAAAAGCTACGCGCTGTTGCTGTCCGCCGGAGAGCTGGTGAGGATAACGCTTTTCATAGCCATCGAGCTGCACGGCGCGAAGGGCATTACCAACGCGTTCCTTGAGATTGTCCTTTTGTCCCGTTGCTCTTAGGCCGAACGCCACATTCTCAAAAACCGTCATATGTGGCCACAGCGCAAAATCTTGGAACACGAAGCCCAATCCCCTTTTTTCGGGAGGAAGGTTAATGTTTTTCTCGGATGAAAACATACAGACATCATCAAAGTAAATCTCTCCGCTATCGGGGTTTTCAAGCCCTGCTACCATGCGTAAGAGAGTGGTTTTTCCACATCCCGATGCACCGAGCAAAGTTGTAAATTTGCCGCCCAATACAGTCATCGTTGTATCTTTTATAACAGGCTTATCACCAAATGCTTTGGTGACATGTATCAGTCGAATCTCCATTTATGCACCACGCTTTCTTTATTACAGCATAACAGGTAGAGCGCATAGCTTGCTACCTGCTTTTTGTATGGGCTTTGTTAATTGTTTGTAATATAGAGGCTTGAAATTTGCATAAATTATATATTTAATTTTCCCGCAAGAAAATACAAGGATTCCCCCCTCCCATTCGTGTTATAATTATAGGGAGCAATAAACTCCTTACAACTACAATTTTGGAGGTCACTATGAAAAAAACACTTGTACTCGTACTCGCACTCGTTTCCATGCTCGCACTTGCATCCTCTGCATTTGCAGCCGAACCCGTCTGTCCGAATGCGGATACCTGCCCGTACTACCTCGCAACCGGCGAATGCTCGTTGGGCGATGGTTGCACTTACGACGGCACACCGCAATACGGCATGGGCTACGGCGCACAGATGGGCCAGCGCATGGGCGGCGGCATGGGTCGCGGTGCTATGGCCGGAGGCATGGGATGCGGTATGGGCGGCGGACGTTGCCGCTAATACATTGATGAGCGATGCAACGCAGGCAGTAGAGCGGTACGCTGACATGGTGCGCCGCGTCTGCCTGCTACATTGCAAACAGAATGCCGATGTGGAGGATGTTTTCCAGACGGTGTTCTTAAAGTACGTCCAAAAAGCTCCGTTTTTTCAAGATGACGAACATGAAAAGGCGTGGCTTTTGCGCGTTACCATCAACACATGTAAGGATTTACACAGAAGCTTTTTCAAGAAGCATATTGTTTCACTCACAGAGGTCGGGGAATTGACCGCCCCGTTTGATGACGAGGAGTCAAACGTTATGGAAGCACTTTTATCGCTTCCGCCGCAATATCGAGATATTCTGTATCTACATTACTACGAAGGCTATCCGGCGACCGAGATCGCGCGGCTTCTACATAAAAACGTGAACACGATTTACTCAACGCTCGCCCGTGCACGTGCATCACTTAAAAAAGCAATGGGAGGTATGGAAGATGGAATTTAATTCGATGAAAAGTGCCTTTGACAAGGTCACCGCAACAGATGCGCTCAAGGAAAAAACGCTCGCATACCTTCAAGCACAACCGAAAAAGCCAAGCATTTCAGTGAAAAAACGTCTGATGAGTGCATCCGTTGCGGCGGCGGCCATGATTGCGATTGCATTCGGCGCGACATTATATTTCACGCCCATATCGTTCATCAGTTTGGATGTGAATCCGTCCGTGCAACTTTCGTTGAATCGTTTCGACCGTGTGGTCGACATCGAGGGTTTTGGCGAGGAAGGCACGAAGATTGCACGCGAAGTAAATGTTATGCACATGGGTTCGCAAGGTGCCATCGAAACCGTACTCAATAAAGCAGAGCCGTATATCACTGAAGAAGC
The DNA here is from genome assembly GCA_964372005.1 of uncultured Oscillospiraceae bacterium. Lineage (GTDB taxonomy): Bacteria > Bacillota > Clostridia > Christensenellales > CAG-138 > CAYPKG01. Next base: position 2,341 of record CAYJPI010000356.1, read on the forward strand.
CGTGGTGAAACTGACGGTTGCAAGCGACGACGAAGCGCGCGCCGACGAGCTTATCACAGCGGCGCAAAGCATGAACACAGCCCATAATTTCACCTGCACGAATGCGAATATCGACCATGCAAATGACGCGAGCGCGCATCATATGTCGATAGGGAAATATGAATCATACCTTTTATTGGCAGAATTGTACCCCGACATCAAACCCGAAGAGGTTCAAGCTATGCCCATGTGGCAGATCAATGCGCTTTTGAGCGGTGAGGAAGGGTTAGAAGGTGCGCCGAATAATGGGCATCATGGTGGGGGTGGCAATGGAAACGGCATGCATGGGCAAGGAAATAATGGTGGGAATGGG
>CAYJPI010000357.1:0-2681 GCA_964372005.1 uncultured Oscillospiraceae bacterium
GAACGCATACTTCCCGCTTTTCATCCCCGAAAGCCTTCTCATGAAGGAGGCCGAGCATGTAGAGGGCTTCGCGCCCGAGGTTGCATGGGTTACACATGGCGGCTCGGAGAAGCTCGCCGAACGCCTTGCAATACGCCCGACAAGCGAAACCATCATAGGCGCGATGTATTCCAAGTGGATACAATCATACCGCGATTTGCCCGTACTTATGAACCAATGGTGTAATGTTGTAAGATGGGAAAAGAGCACACGCCCGTTCTTGCGCACCAGCGAATTCCTATGGCAGGAAGGCCACACCGCACATGCGACAGCCGCCGAGGCCGAGGAAGAAACGGTACGCATGCTCGATGTGTATGTTGAGTTTGCCAAGAATGTTCTTGCTATCCCCGTACACGCAGGCATCAAGAGCGAGAAGGAGAAGTTTGCCGGCGCATTTGCCACCTATTCCATGGAGGCGATGATGCAGGACGGTAAGGCCTTGCAGATGGGTACATCCCACAACATGGCGCAAAACTTCGCCAAGGGCTATGACATTACATACCTAAGCAAGGAAGGCAAGCTTGAGCATTGCTATACAACATCGTGGGGAACATCCACGCGAATGATCGGCGGACTCATCATGGTGCACGGCGATGATCGCGGCCTAGTTCTTCCCCCGAAGATTGCGCCGATACAGGCCGTCATCCTCCCGATTGCGATGCATAAGGAAGGTGTACTCGACAAGGCATACGAGCTTGCCGCCACTTTGAAGGCCGCAGGCATACGCGCCAAGGTTGACGACTCCGACCAGAGCGCAGGCTGGAAGTTTAACCAATGGGAGATGAAGGGCGTACCGATGCGCATAGAGATCGGCCCCAAGGATATCGAAAAGGGGCAGGTTGTTGTTGTAAGGCGTGATGACCTTGACAATAAGCTTTTCCTTCCCATCGATGGCATCGCGGATACAATCAAGGATCAGCTTGAACTCGTACATGAGGGGCTTTACAACAAGGCACTCAAGATGCGCGAGGATCGCACCGTTTTTGCATCCAACTTCGAAGAGCTGAAGGAAGCCGTGAAAACAGGCTTCGCAACGGCATATTGGTGTAGGGACACAGCATGCGAGCTTGAAATCAAGGATAAATCCGGCGGCGGTACTACGCGCAACATGCCCTTCGAGCAGGATGTACCCGAAGGAACGGTTTGCGTACACTGCGGCAAGCCGGCAAAGGCGCTGACATATTTCGCAAAGGCATACTAAACAGATAAATGAAATGAGAAGGAGGAGGGGCAATGAGTAACATGGACACGAGAACCTACATCAAGATGGGGATTGTACTTGTGCTGACAACATTACTCATCGTATTCAACCACATCGACATCATGATCACGGGACAAAGCGAACCGGCAGGCTACTTCACCATCGCGGATGTAGGGGTGTATTTTGCGGCATCCTTGTTTGGCGGTGCTTGGGGGGCGATAATCGCGGCTGTGGCATGTGCGCTCGGCGATATCTTCGTCGGCCATGCGATATACGCGCCGGCAACCATCGTGATTAAGGCCGTTATGGTATTCCTCACCGTTCATTATTTGAAGAAGGGCACTAGCTGGGCGCAAATCGCAAAGGCAGTGTTCGTTGCAGGCGGCGCGATGGTGCTTCTCTACTTCATCTATGATCTCATTATTCTGGATAACTACATGAACGCGGCACTCGCACTGCCGATTAACCTTTTGCAGGTTGTTGCTTCATCAATTTTTGCCATTCCCGTATTAAAAATATGTGCGGGGAGAAGCTATAAAAAGGAAAGCGCGGCAGATCCTTTTGCCGAGGCTACCCAAAACAGTAGCAAGAGGAATTTGAAATAACATGAAACTGACCGTACTCGGGCGATATGGCCCTTTCCCTGCACCGGGAGGCGCGTGTTCATGCTACTTACTCGAGGGCAAAAGCCCCGATGAGAAGAGCACGGCGCGCGTCGTACTCGACATGGGAAATGGCGGATTGTCCAAACTGATGCAAGTTGTGGCATTGAAGGATATCGACGCGATAATACTATCGCATCTTCATAGCGACCATATGGGCGACATGCTCATACTTCGTTATGCCCTTCAACAGCTTTCCGCGCGTGGCGCTGATGTACCCATGCCGCTGACGGTTATCGCACCGCCAAAGCCCGAGCTTGAGCATAGGATGCTCGCCTCCTCGGGCACTTTTGATATGGTGAGCATTCACGATGGCATGAAGATGAAGATAGGGCCATTGAGCTTCACCTTCCATCGCGGCGTGCATCCGATCGAGTCATACTCGATGGAAGTAGTCGAGCAGATGGAGGAAAGGCCGCCGCTTTACGGCGATAATCCTATCGTAAAGCGCTTCGTTTACACGGGCGACACGGGCATGCATGACGGCTTGCATCCCCTCTTTGAAAAGGCGGCGATGGTTTTGGCGGACACATGCTTCCTAGCGCCCGATAAAACAACATCGTTTGCGCCGCATCTAACCGCCGCGGAAGCCGGCATGCTCGCGAAGAAGGCAGGCGTAGGCCGCTTACTTTGCACACATGTTTGGGGCGGTGGTTACACCGACGAGGAGATCGCCGCGGAAGCGAGGGAGCATTTCCCATCAGCCGAGGTTGTCAAGGAAATGGGCGTTTACTACGTGTAGGCGCTTCGCTTTCAAGAAAGTGGTCTCTAAAGTAATT
>CAYJPI010000358.1:0-2675 GCA_964372005.1 uncultured Oscillospiraceae bacterium
AACTAAGATAACATATTCTTTGTTATTATCTAATTGTTCTTGACCGTTCCACAACTCTAATGTTTCATGATTTGATTTCTTAGCAAAATAGTGAATGGCTTTTAATGTAATATCATTTTCACAGTACACATCATCAATCGAGAAATTTATCAATCAATATGTGTATATCTTGCGAATTGATACCGCTACGATTATCCTCGTATGTAACAATTAGGTTTTCCCCCTCTACAATACCGTGCTCTTCGTACAATGATTTTTTCTTTTCCCACCTTTCACGGTATCGGCTATCACTCATCATCCCACAATGCTCCCAATAAATAACCGTTCCACTTTCAGCATCATCTATTGTAAAGTCGGGAATGCAAACCTCACCCTCGCCTAAATTCAGCTCTTTTTCGTAGGCGTAATCTATGCCTTTGCTAAATAAAGCATCTGCAATAATCACTTCTGATTTCGACCGCACCATTTCACCTCGTGCAGTTTTGTGGATAAGGCTTGCTTCATAATATCTGCTCTGATGTTCAACAATGTCGGGAGCTTCAAACAGACAAGTAAATCGTCGTGCAATATCCGAGTACACTTTCGACGTATAATCACGCAAGTGATATGCTTCGGCATTATACAGTATAATAAGTTTATCCGCTTGACGAGTAATTGCCGTATAAAGCAATTCTTTTGATAGCAGTCCGCTTGGCTCACCTAAAACGAGGATAACTTTCTTAAATTCACTCCCTTGTGACTTGTGGACTGTTAGAGCATATGCAAGCTCTAAATCCGAGTTCCCCTCATCGCTGACTTTAGACACCCAATAATATTTCCAATCGGGTTGAGAGCTGAACATTACTTCATGTGAACTATCCTTTATGCTACTGACAATACCGATTTCACCATTTGCAATGTTTCTATTTTTGTCTTTCCCGTGATGAGAGTATCCGGTCATGCTTTGGTTGCGTGTGTTAATGATTTTATCCCCAAAAACAATTCCGTCGGTACTTAACATTTTTCTGGTGGAGCGCCTTTCGTAATTTTCTTGAACTCTACTTTTTCTGTATTGCTCACGAATATATCTGTTAAGTGTTGCAGAGCCTATTTCCGGATTATTTTTGTAGGCTGATAGTATTTGCCAACTTTCGAGCTTAGGCAAATCGCTACCAAAATTCATCCATTTTCCGTTCATGGTACCACCGAGGGATAAGTCAAAATTGTAGCTGTCTGCAATGCTTGACATCCCCAATTCGTCGGCTAATGTTTCTAACAACAGCTGCCTTAATTCTTCGGATGTATTCCAAGTCTTAAAAGAGATGTTAGCACCACATAAATTACCTTGAAGCTTTGCAAAAATATCATCATCAAGCTCGGCATCTGTGTCTGTATACCATTCCGCTAGCTGTGTATCCATTCTCGGCGTGCCGTCTGTATTCTTTTGCCGATTAGTAACCGTTAATTCACCATAGCTCTTGCCCACACGTGGAAAATCGGGAATGTCTTTTTTGAGATGATTAACAAGGTCAACAAACGGACGTCCTGCACCAATTGGAGGGAGTTGGTTAGGGTCACCAACAAATATAATCCGTTTTGCAGGTTTGAGCGCTTCCATCAACGCACCAAACATTTCTTCGGTTAGCATGGAACATTCGTCAATGATAACCGTATCGGGCACACCGATAACAGGAGCATTTGATAAATGATATTGCATCGTTTTCCAATAAAAGCGTTTATTTACAATAAGAAACTGTGCTACTGTTTTGGCAGTCATTATTACTTTTAGCTTATCCATAGCTTGGCTCATTCTAACACGGGCTTTTCCCGTTGGAGCTAAGAGCAGTATACCACCATTTTTCACTTGTTCGGAGCTGCAAAGCAGTGCAAGTAATGTCGTTTTTCCTGTTCCTGCACCGCCCGTAAGTACAGATAGTCGTGCAGAGGCGAGCTCATGTAAAATACTGGCTTTTTCTTGTCGTGCTTTCATTTCAAGCTCATTGATGGGCTCATTTTCTGATATGCTATCAAAGTAGCCATTTACTATTGAACGCCAATCTTCTTGAATATTGTGTTTATTGGCGTTCAGCCTTTTGTTAATTGATTTTCTTATGACATCATCAAAAGCCTTCATTCGCTTCATCTGATAAGCGTTGTTTCCGTTTTTCATAGGTACAACTGCAATTTCAGCGGCGAGAAAATCTTCGCAAGCTGTCATTATATCTCGTGTGACCCTACAAACTGGGTCGAAAGGCAAATCGTTCATTTCCGTTATCAAATTATCTTGCGGATAAACCGTATGCCCTATATTTGCTTGCAACTCTAATATATGTACGGAAATAGCACGCATACGGCGTTCATCATTATCCGATGTAAGTAATGACGGACTGGGTATCGGATAGCTTTCTCTTATGTTGGCGGGCGGCAACATAGCCATATCAATTTTACGGACTGCTACTTGGAGCTCGGGTGAAAGCAGGCGTGTTTGCTCGAAAATGCGATATGGATTTTCCAAAAGTTCTTTATCGCTCACATTATTGAGTAAATTGGGGGAGCGGTTAAATAGCATTTTAGCTTGCTCCAAAGACAGCGAAAAGCGAGATAATAACCAAAATAATTCTTTTCGCTCTTTGCTAAGGTTACAAAACGCTTTTTGCATAGGCGTTTTTGAAATCGACTTCACTAATGTCGTTGAA
>CAYJPI010000359.1:0-2673 GCA_964372005.1 uncultured Oscillospiraceae bacterium
CCATTTTCATTACTAGGTAGTGACATGCAATCGGCCGCCCCCGCATTCCTAACCGGCATTTTGGAAATGACAGGCGGCATCTTCGCGCTAAGTAAAACGAATTTACCTCCGCGGCTCATGTGCTCCCTCATAGCCTTCCTACTATCGTTCGGCGGCCTTAGCGTTCTCGTGCAGGCAATGACCTTTTTGAAGTTCGATCGCCCCATAGCATACATCACAACAAAGCTATTGCAAGGGGCATTCGCATTCGCATTCGTGTATCTACTCTTTCCGTTTTTCGGCGGAAGCGTGCAAAGCTCGGTCGTTCTTTCACCATCACACCTTCAAAATGCATACGATGGCATCTCGATGCTACTGGCAAGCGCCCTGTCCATCACTGTTCCGCTCATACTCTCTCACGCAATATCACGTAGCAGAAAACATTAGATGGTGTCTACACAAGTATTCACATGGTTCAACTTGCGTAGACACCATCTGGGGATCATCTTATTTTCTCTCCCTGTTTTTCGACAAAGCTTCGTATTTTAGCTTCATCCGGTGTGGTGTATATAGTGCGATTCGTCGTGTATATCACCATCCCGGGCTTTGCGCCCGCGGGTTTTTTAACATATTTCTTGGGGCAATAATCAACCGGCACGGATGCCGACGCTCGCGCCTTGCTGTAGTATGCGGCAAGCATCGCGGCCTCAAGCAAGGTAGCTTGCGGCGGCTCACCGTCATGGCGGATTATCACATGCGATCCGGGGATATTCTTCGTATGAAGCCATATGTTATCGGCCGCTGCAAACTTCAGTGTAAGCGCATCATTTTGCTTGTTGTTTTTGCCTACATAAATGTCTATCCCGTCCGACGAAACATAGCAAAGCGGCTTGGATAGCGGCGTTTTCTTCTCGCGCCCCTTGACGAATTGCTTCTTCACATAGCCTTCGTTTTGCAGTTCCTCTCGGATCTCTAAGAGCTCCTCATCGGTGGTGCACTTTTCAAGATTGTTCTGTTGCCCCTCGATGTATGTAATCTCTTGTAGTGTTTCTTCCCTTTGCGTTACCGCGAGTGCTTTTGCGGCCTTGCCCTTTTGGTAGCGCTTGAAATATCGCTGTGCATTTTCCTGCGCGGAAAATCTTTCATCGAGCTTCACCTCAATCAACGCAGGCGGATCCTCATAGTAGTTGGTAAGATGCGCCGTTTTCATGCCACGCGAAAGAGCGTGAAGGTTTGCGGTGATGATCTCGCCGTATAATCGTAATTCCTCGAGGCTCTCCTGCATGGAAAGTGCTTCTTCAAACACGACGAGCTTCTTTTCGCATCGTTCAAGATTGTTTTGCAATATCTTCTGGAGTGATGCGCTTTGGCGGCGCATTCGCTCCTGTATATCTCGCTTTTCGTAGTATATATCGAGTGCGGTGCTCATGCTCTCCATCCGTTTGCATCTATCCTTAGGAAATGTAGGAACGAAAGGATACACCGCCACCGCATCACCCGTTTCGCCATACACGAGCGTATAGTCAAACTCTCCGGCGTTAGCCTTTTCGTAGAAGGAGAATATCCCCTTCGCGAGCGCCGCCTTCTCCCCTGGCGAAAGAAGGCTTGCATCCTTTTCCCCTTCGCCTATTATTTTTTCGCATAGAAGCGATGCATGTTTGGGCGATAATCCAAAAAACGCCCCCGATAGTATCCTGTTTATGCGCCCATGCGCACCGAGTGCATCCAAAAACGTTCTTTCATCTGCCGTCCGGGGATCTTGCTTTACCTGCGCTGGCGGGGCTTCATATGCGATGCCTGGCAGGAGCATCCTAACGCTCGACATGCCTGCACCCACATGCTTAATAGCATCAAGCACTATTCCTTTTTCGCTTACGAGCACTATGTTAGAGTGCCTACCCATAAGCTCCACTTTGATCGATAGGTTAACATTATCCCCAAGGTCATTGTAAGCATTAACATCGATGGTTAAAACGCGGTCCGCATTCTCCTGTGTGATGCGCTCTATCCTCGCACCTACAAGCCTTTTTCTCAAGAGCATACAAAACATCGGCGCATCCTTGGGGTTCACGAATGATCCTTGCGTAAACTGCACGCGCCCGTTTTCGGGGTGAGCACAAAGGAGCAGTCTATAATTACTGCCCCCCGCTCGCACCGTTATTAGGAGCGCATCGCGCTCGGGTTGTTGTACCTTATCTATTTTCCCGCCGATGAGCACGGAAAGTTCGTGCGTCATCGCGAGAAGTGAAAGTCCATCCATATTATTTTCCTACTTAGCTACAGTATTTTTTAAAGCCCCTATGCCCTCGATGCTAACTTCGATAACATCGCCCTTTTGCATCGGCCCTACGCCTTCGGGTGTTCCCGTTGCGATAATATCGCCCGGAAGCAATGTCATAACACGGGTTATATAGCAAATGAGCGTTTCAATCGAGTGCACGAGCTTTTTGGTATTGCTACTCTGGCGAATCTCACCATTTAGCGATGATTGTATTGCAAGATTGCCACCGTCAACTTCGGTTTCAATCCAAGGACCCATCGGGCAGAAGGTATCATAGCCCTTTCCGCGCGTCCATTGCCCATCGGCGCGCTGAATGTCGCGGGCGGTTACGGCGTTTAGGCAGGTATAGCCGAATATTACATCCTTCACATTTTCGGGTGTAACATCCTTACAACGCTTCTTTATTACTATTG
>CAYJPI010000360.1:0-2673 GCA_964372005.1 uncultured Oscillospiraceae bacterium
GCTGTTACTTATGCCGTGCATGTGTGTGCAAACGAGCATATCGCACATATCGGCGCTATGGATGATGCTATGCTTAAGAGCCTCGGCCAGGCCGTGCGTGCCGTTACCGGCATGTATGATGCACTGTTCGACACATCGTTCCCATACATGATGTGTATGCACAATGCCCCCGTCAACCAAAACGAGGATAATGTGGACGAGGCTTACCACTTCCATATCGAATTCGTGCCTCCCATGCGCGCGAAAACCGTACAACAGTTCTTCGCCTCATCCGAGACGGGAGCAGGCGCATTTTGCAATCCCACCTGCCCTGAGGACAAAGCCGAGGAGCTGCGCGAAGCTTATAAAAAATGGGCAAAATAGTTTCATGCGGTAAATCCGCAGAAAGGAAATAATAAAATGGCGATTCTGGTTACGGGCGGCGCAGGGTACATAGGTAGCCACTGCGTTAAAGCTTTGATGGACAGGAACATTCCCGTTATAGTTGCGGACGATCTTTCTAAGGGTCACAAGGAAGCCGTGGGCGATGCTAAGCTCTATGTCGGCGATCTAAAGGATGCCGCTTTCGTTGAAAGCATATTCTCTTGTGAGCAAATTGATGCCGTAATTCACTTCGCGGCCTACTCTCTCGTCGGCGAAAGCGTAGAAAAACCCGGCATGTATTTCATAAACAACATACTTGCCAGCACGAACATACTCGATGCTATGGCAAAGCATAATGTAAAATACATCGTATTCTCATCCACGGCGGCAACATATGGCGAGCCCGAGAAAACCCCCATCGAGGAAACCGATCCACAAATCCCCACAAATCCCTATGGCGAGAGCAAGCTTGCGGTTGAAAAGGTGCTCAAATGGTTTGCGAATGCATACGACATCAATTACTGTGCGTTGCGCTATTTTAATGTTGCGGGGGCAGATCCCTCGGCGCTCATCGGTGAGAATCACGATCCTGAAACTCATCTTATCCCCATCGTATTGCAGGCCGCACTCGGAAAGCGAGCTGCCATCACCATATATGGCACGGACTATCCAACCGAGGATGGCACATGCATACGCGATTATGTTCATGTTTGCGATTTGATTGACGGGCACTTGCTCGCGCTCGACTATCTCAAAAAAGGCGGTGAAAGCACAGCTTTCAACCTTGGTATCGGCCGCGGTTTCTCCGTTCGCGAGATCATCGATGCATCGAAGGCCGCAACCGGCCGCGACATCCCGGTTGTTGAAGGAGAGCGCCGCGCAGGCGACCCTGCTGTGCTCATCGCAAGCGGATCAAAAGCTAGAAACATACTCGGCTGGGAGCCTAAATACATGGAGCCCAAGGATATCATCGCCACAGCATGGGCATGGCATAGCAAATAAATACTATCTAAATAGAGTGCCGCAGTATGTATCTTTGTTGCATACTGCGGCACTCTCATTTTTACTATAGCATTATGCAGATGAGCGAGTTGCATCCATCATTCGCGATGCGCTCGAGAGTACCCCTCAATCTTTCCTGCACATTATCGGGCATGCGGTTAACCTTCCCCGACATTCCATCACGCACAAGATCATATAGCGGCTTTCCAAAAATATTCGTTTGCCATATAGCCTCTGGATCATTTTCGAAGGTACTCATCAGGTGTTCGACGAGTGCTTCCGACTGTTGCTCCGAGCCCACAATCGGGTTCACCTCACTCTCCAAATCCACCCTAAACATCTGCAATCCCGATGCCTTGGCTTTAAGTTTCACCCCAAACCTTCCCCCCTGCTGGACTATCTCGGGAGTCGATAATTCCATCTCATCCATAAGCGGCGGCACCATTGCATACCCAAGCGACTTTGCCGATGATAGCGCACCACTTATTCTATCAAACTCGCGTTTCGCGCTCACAAACTCACGCAATGATCGAATGAGCTCATAATCATCCGAGATATCGTATCCGCAAGCGTCACTTAGCACCTTGTAGAAAATCCCTTCGTCAGGTTGCAATCGTATCGATGCTCTCCCCGATCCAAGGTCGATGCGCTCGATTATCGGCGATGAGAAATCTTCGATATCACGAAGTGCATCAACAATCAAACCATAATCACGCACCTTGGATATCCTGCCCTTCACTTCGTTCAAAGGCTCTATTAATCTTGATAAATACTCGCTGTCCTTAGGTAGCGCCATAATGTATCCCGGCAGGCGCAATTCAAACAGAGATAACGGGAACTCCATCAGCACCCCTTCGAGCAATGCGCATGCATCCGCGGCACTCATTTGAAGCGCGTTAAGTATCACCGCGCTCACTCCATACTTCTCTTCCACCTCATCACGCACCGCCTCGGCAAGCGCGCTTGTCGGGTCTGTTGAGTTTATTGCGATTACGAAGGGTTTTCCCGTTTTCTTCATCTCCTCTATCACTCGCTCTTCCGCGCCCATGTAGCTTTCGCGCGGAATATCGGTGATGCTTCCATCGGTTAGCATAACTATTCCTATTGTAGAATGATCGGTGATTACCTTGCGCGTACCTATCTCGGCCGCCTCTTCAAATGGGATATCCTCGTCAAACCACGGCGTTCGCACCAAGCGCGGCGCACCGTTTTCCATGTGACCTATCGCCCCTTCGACGAAGTAACCTACGCAGTCCACCATCCTAACATCACAAAACGCATTCTCCCCAATATCCAATCTCACCGCAT
>CAYJPI010000361.1:0-2651 GCA_964372005.1 uncultured Oscillospiraceae bacterium
CCCAATGTCATACTCGGCAGGCATATTCTCCATGTCGACCATGTTTATGCACTGGTCTTTTATCCCATATGCAATATATGCGATTCCTGCATTGGTGTTCGCATTTGTATACTATAATCGCAATCAGCGAATGAGCTTAGGCTCTATGTTGTCCCCCTTGATGCAGTATAAGCCGAATCGCGGAATCGATCGTTTCGTAGACATCATCTCGCTTTACTCTTTGGCGCTCGGAATGAGTGCATCATTGGGTTCCGGCGTTATGATGCTTGCGGAGGGAATAGGCCGTGTGGTCGGCATAGAACAAACCGCGAGCATACTTAATCCCATATTGATAGTGGTGATTATGGCTGTTGCAACGCTCTCTTCAATAAGTGGAGTTACCAAGGGAATAAAACAACTTTCACGCGTTAATATGGTGCTCTTCATCGTATTGCTCGGCATATTGTTCCTGTTTGGGCCGATATCCTTTATATTGAATCTATCGGTAGAAGCCTTCGGTTCGTTCTTGGATAATTTCTTTTCCCGCGCACTCTTTGTCGAATCAATCGGCGAAGAAGGCTGGGCACAATCTTGGACGACATTCTATTGGTCAACCTATTTTGCATGGGCGCCTATATCCGCAATTTTCTTAGGGAAAATCGCGCGAGGGTACACGGTTAAAGAATTTCTCAAAACAAATCTCATATTCCCTGCGGTGTTTTCCTCGATTTACGTTGCAATAACCGGTTGTTCGGTTATATTCGAGCAATTAAACGGATCGAGCATGATAGATGTGTTCAATAATAACGGTTATGAAGCCATGATTTACGCCTTGCTCGAAACAATACCGGGGCATGTTGTATTTATACCCGTATTCGTGCTCATCATTTTCCTATCATTCGTTACAGCCGCCGATTCGAATACCAACATCATGGCCGCGCTATCGATTAAGGACGGAAACCTTGTCGATGGGGAATCACCTGCATTTATGAAGGTGGTATGGTGTGCTCTGATTGGAATGCTCACATTCATCATGTTGCAGATGGCAGGTATTGAGGGCATGAAAATATTAGCGAACTTAGGCGGCATACCATCGGTGTTTCTCATACTACTTTCAGGGCTCGCTTTGCTTAAGTTAGTATCGGAAGTCAAAAAGAAAAATAAGAAGTAGCTGAAACAAAGTGGATGTTGCAATCACTGTTATTACAACATCCACTTTATGTTATATCGTGCTCTTATAGTTGCTCGGAGTTATTCCTGTTTTACTGCGAAATACGCTTATAAAGTATTTGGAACTCGTGAACCCCACAGCATCCGATATTTAGTATATCTTCAAATCGGTGCTCACCATAAGTTCCTTTGCCCGTGCGATGCGATAATCCGTTAAATATTCACTTATATTCATCCCCATGCTCTTTTTGAAGAGTTTGGAAATGTAACTTGCGCTCATATATGCATTTTCAGCAATATCATTCAATGCAATGCGATCTTGGTAGTGATCATCGATGTAGCTGAGCACCTTTTGGATAACATCATTGCCCACCGGTTCTTCGCCTTTACTTTCCCCCAATGATTCTTCGATAAGCCTCCGCAGTTCCGATACATCGTCCTTTGCAACGGTAGGCGAAGCTTTCACTCGGGGCGCTAATGCTTCCACAACGGAGTTTATCGCTTTATATGGGTTTTGAGGAAGCTCAAAAAGAAAGATATAGTAGCGGTTTTTCAAGAGTAGCACGGCATAGTTGAATCCATCGCATATCGCATCGCAAATGGTTTCAAGTTCTTGCTTGGTCATGGGCGTATTGCAAGATACCGAAATAAAGCAAAAGTGTGATTTACCTATAAGCGTGCTTATCTTTTCCTGCAATATATCAAAATTCTCAGTACTTGAACATAGTTTTTCGAGATGATACTCCACCAAATCTCGATTATATCTCTTTTTTTCATAGGTTTGAGAAACCCGCTCCGACGCCTTTTCAAACGCCTTTTTCAAGCTTTCGGGGCTTACAGGTTTTACAACAAAATCAACCACCCCCAAAGCGATGGATTCTTTTGCATACTCAAATGTGTCGTATCCGCTTATTATTACAAACACAACATGATCGTTGAGTTCTTTGGCGATTTTTATATAGTCTATGCCACTCATGCCGCCCATGCGTATATCGGTGAACACAATGTCAGGCCGGTATATCTCCATGAATGCCAAGGCCGCCTCGGCACTGCCAAGCGCTTTCACGGTAGCTAAGGGAGAAATTTTTTTATGCAGAGCATGTATGCCTTTAAGAACCTTTGGCTCATTATCAATGGCTAATATATTCATAGCTTTCCATCCTTCCTATGTACATACACATGCGGCAACCCTTGTTATACTTCTTATCGACGCTAAGACCATAGCGCTCACCATACACCATCCGTATGCGTTCATGCGTATTTTTAGCCCTATATGATGAATAGTATCACTTTCCGATAATATCGCCGTTATTTCGGACATGCGCTCAGCCGATATCCCTACACCGTCATCCTCGACAATAATATATATATCACATTTTTCACTTTTGCATGTAACAGTTATGCTGTTATGTATATCGCAATCGCCGATACCGTGCTTAAAACAATTCTCCACAATGGGTTGCGTCAGCAATTTGGGGATATAGCAATGCGCGATTTCCTTA
>CAYJPI010000362.1:0-2648 GCA_964372005.1 uncultured Oscillospiraceae bacterium
CATCTTGTCATTTATTTTCATAAAGCGTCGTTTCTCAAATGAAGGATCATTTTTCAGCCTTGCTTCATACTCATCTCTCGTCATCGCGATGTATTGGTCGCTCTCTTTGATGTAGTAAATTGTGTTCATTTTTCTTACCTCCGAATTTTTGAATTTCTTGTGAAAACATAAAAATCGGAGGTAAAAGGAGGGGCGCGTATGTGGTTCATGGTGTTCCTTTCAAACTGCAGAATGGTGGTCATCCCAAAGGGATGACATGGCACATTGATGAAAGATCGAAAATCTAAGGATTTTCGACCATGACAAAGGGGCGATTTATTCAGTTGTCTGCAGTGTGAGGAGTATTTTTGGGCATATAAATAGCCCCGTCAAATCGACGAGGCTAACTTTGATATAGTCCCTTCCCCACAATACCATAGTAACATGGTGAAAGTCTCATTGGTCTCTTTTTGGTCTCACTTAGGTCTCTTTCTGGTCTCATTTTATATATAATTTGCGGTTGATTATGAAGCAAAATGCGTAAGATGCGGCAGCACCTTTTCAAACAGTAACCATGAAAACAACTGCAAGGCTTTGTTTTTTTGGCGATAGTATTGAGCGCGCCCCAATCCCAACTTGATCATCGTTTCCTTGCAACTGCATAGACGGCGCGATGTGAACTGTTCGGTGATGATGGTATAGTATCGTTCGCCATCATACGGGCAAGCGCGAAGCCGCATCAATGTAATATCTACGATTTCAATCAAAACCTTGGTTTGAGAAATGCTTAGGAGCTGTTTTTCAAGCTTATAAGTGTTGATTTCATCGGAAATATCGCAATACAAAAGGTCGAGGATATCCTGTATTCGGCGGCCGCCAAGCTCAGCGGCTTCTTCATGCATGTCCTCAACATTCTCAATCGTATTCCATGTCGCTTCATGATAATGTGCCAATATGATCTTTGTTCGTTCAATCATGGTTGGAGTAACTTCTAAAACGTAATTCTTTAGGTTAAATGAAATAGGGCACTTTGCTTTTTCTATTAGGGTATTCATGAGTGCTTGGTCCTTTCTAATCTTTTTTGCGAATACCCAAAGAACATGAAGTGTATGGGGCTACGAGCTGAGGGGATTCATCAGAAGTATTATAATACCATATTATAAAAATGTATAGGTGTATTTTTGTCGTTTTATAATATTTCACATTTACAAATCATTATGAGATGTGATATAATATTATCATAAAATATTTGGAGGTTGAATATGGAATATTTTATAGGAGAAACCCTTTTGCAATTGCGTAAAAGATATGGATACAAACAGTCGGAAGTAGCTCGTCGCATGATCGACCTTGGCTGCACAGCGACAAATCAGTCCGTAAGCCGCTATGAGCAAGATTTTAGTATGCCGACGGCAAAACAACTCATAGCATTATGCAGGATTTATAATGTACATGATGTTGTTGCCGCTTTTTGTGGACAACAGTTGCCGAAATATCATATGGAGCTAAACAAAGAAGGAGAAGCAAAGGTCGAGGCATATATCCAAGATTTGATCGCAAGTGGGCGCTATGCCCTTAATGATATGGGAGCCGTAGCGGAAAAGAAGTTGGCTATCTACAGCATGGCCGCATCTGCAGGTACAGGTCAATTTCTTGATAGCAGTGATTTCGAGATGATTGAGGTAGGCTTGGAGGTGCCTGTAAACGCAAACTTTGGGGTACATCTTTCCGGCAACAGCATGGAACCCATGTATCATAATGGAGATATTGTATGGGTTGAGCAGAGTAATGATTTGCACGATGGTGAAGTCGGATTATTCCTGCTCGACGGCGAAGCATATGTGAAAGTATTGCGCCGAAAAAACGGTAGTGGACAGCTTCTATCCCTTAATAAGAAATACGCCCCCCTTACAATTGATGAAAACAGCGAATTTCGCGTATTTGGCAAGGTTGTGGGACGGTCGGAAGGTTCGGAATATGGGTACGGTATCTGATGTGTTAAGCCATCTGCAGAAGGTATAATAGGAGGCCACCATGCCATTTCAAATAGTCAGGCAAGATATCACTAAGATGAAAGTAGACGTAATAGTCAACGCCGCGAACACTTCCCTTCGCATGGGGAGTGGTGTTTGCGGTGCGATTTTCAGGGCGGCCGGGGCGAAGGAGTTGCAGGCCGCATGTGATGCGCTCGCGCCGATTGAGACGGGGGCGGCTGTCATCACGCCGGGTTTTGCGCTCGATGCGAAGCATGTTATCCACACTGCAGGGCCGATTTATTACGAGCACACGGCGGCGAGGAGCGAGAAATTGCTTCGTTCGGCGTATCTTGAATCGTTGAAACTTGCGACCGCGCATGACTTGCAGAGCATCGCGTTTCCGCTGATTTCAAGCGGAATTTACGGTTACCCGAAGGCGGAGGCTCTCTCTGTTGCGCGCAATACCATCGAGGAATATTTGCGTGATCATGAGCTCGATGTGTTCCTCGCTGTGTTCGATCGCGATGCGTTCGCGGTGAGTGAAAAGTTGATGGGCGCGGTCGAGAGTTACATCGACGAGCATTACGCGATCACGCATGAGGATGTGTATAATCGCGTTGACGAAGGTCGTAAATCGCGCAGAAAACATGAGGCCGTTTGCTATGATGAAGCGCCAATGCCGCTCGGGTCGCC
>CAYJPI010000363.1:0-2635 GCA_964372005.1 uncultured Oscillospiraceae bacterium
CGCATTCACGGACAAAGGGTGAGATAAGCGAAAAACAGCAAAATAATATATTTATTATTGCGATATATTTGTTGATAAAAACGATATACGCGAGTATTATAATAATTAAGATACCATATTGTATTCAAGTATAGTATAATTTATATATGGGTAATACGATATGGGCTGAAAAAGTTACGCAAATGATATGGCGGGGAAAATTTATGAAACAAAGTTTTATCCAACCCACAAACCGGGAAAAAACGAAGAAAAAACAAATGGCTAATTCTTACGAACAAAAATACAGGAAAACGGTTGTATTTAGTTCTCAATCGCATTACGAAACCGAACCAAGGGCTGCCAAATCATTAAACGCAGTAATGCCTGCAAACAAATGGGCTTCACAAGGTATGGTTGCTCCACAATATGTTGCTTATGGTGATGGAAAGCAACAAAAAAATTACGAAAGTAGTACGCCCTACTATAGTACATATAACGACCTGCGTTATGATTATGTCGATAGTAACACCCGGTCGTCAAGAATTGATTCCCAACAATATAATCCGTTTTTGGAAAAAGTAAATGATTATGGTGATTTAACAAAGGAAATTCTTTCGCATTTAAATGGAACGCATTCAAGTGGATATTCAGCTTCACTAACTCCGGGGATTTATGCTTTTAATGGTAATGCAGGTTATTCTATTGATACCGACGGTAATCTCGGACAACAATATGGGCTAACAGGAGCGTTTCATACCGGCAACCCCAGTGCAAGCCTAAGCCGATACTATAATGATACGAACGCACCTTCAATTTATCATTTGGAAGGAATGGGCTACCGTATTGGCGGATCGTTGGCAGCACCTGTATCAGGTATTCCAATGTATGGTGGTTTTGATGTTGATATAATTCCTGATGATGAAGCTGACACTCACTATTACGGTACCACACGATCATCAGGAGTGGGAGTTCCGGGTGGCGAATATCATATAGAATTCGGAAAAACATTTGGTGGTGTTTCTGTGAATTTATTTGAATTGTGGAAAAAATATATGATCATCTTGGAGGTGTAGAATGAAAAAGCATCCCTCTCGTACACGAACTTCATATGCAGTGGATAACAGCAATACCAATATTTGGTACCACTCGCCGCACACGCTCAAGGAATGTATCGACTATCTTTCACATAAAAACGTCAATGATACGCAGCAGTATGAGTTTGAGCGCACCGAAGATGGTGAGCATACCATTCTTTTTCAAGGTGAGAGCCAATATGCAAAAAACCGTTTCAGAAGCTGTTATGCCCTTGATATATCGGCTAAAGCACAAGGGTGCATCCTTCACCTCGTTTTTCGGAATGAATCCATGCGTCTGCCTTTTCCCCTTATTGCATATTTTACGTTAGATAAATTCTTCAAAGTTAAACTCAATGCGAAGCGTATTAGGGAAGAAGATGTTGTAAAGTATTAGAAGAACACTGAAATACGCACAAAAATTGAAGAAAGAAATCATCCTCATCGAAGCATGAGGACGAACAACCCCAAGCGTCACTGGCAGTGGCGCTTTTTTCATACAACGAATCATACAAAAACAAAATCGGAGGTTCAAAATGTACAAAACAAGGAAAATTACATCGTTCATCATGGCGCTGGTGCTTTGCTTCGCCGCCGCCCTCCCTGCCCTTGCGATCACAATCGTCGGTGAGGACAACAGCGGCTATGACTATTTCGAGTATTACTCAAGCGGCGAGTGGCACGACCAAATTACGCCGCATCACACCGACACGAGCGGCAATGTCGCGTATTGCATCGAGCACGAGCACCGGAAATCTCTGGATTTTCGGTATTTCAGTAAGGAGAAATGTGTTTTGCCTGCGGCACAAACACCACCTTAAGCCCCCCGTCCGACAGCGGAAGCACCTACAACCCATTCAACGCATCGGAAATTTTTAGCGGAAGCACTGTCGAAGGCATCCAAGCCATCATCGACAACGGCTACCCGGCGAATCGTGGCGGCTTGTCGAGCAGCGAAGCGCAATCCGCGCATGGATTCGCGAATCTTCAGAGCAAGGATACGACTTCATGCTCGCATCAAGCGGCAATATTCGTCCGAAATCGGGAGCAAATGATGTATGGGATTTCTTTGAGGATCTGCTCGACGACGCTCGCAGAGGGAACACGACGGGGAAGTTCGGGCGGCAATTATCAGCTTGTGGAATTGCAAACCCCGACCGCAGGCTATAACGCGGCGGCGAGTGGGAATATCAGGCTCAATTCGAACACGACCGTGAAGGTCGAAAATGCGCCTACGCAAATCAATATCGCCAAGTCAAACATGCACACGGGAGAGGTCATGTCGGGCGTTATTTTTACAATATTCTACATTTAGGCAAATCACCGCACCCGGAGGGATTTGCAAAAGCCCCGGATGTGGCCGTGACAGTCACCACTTCGAGCACTTCCGCGAACGCGAGCACGCTTCAAAGGTATACCACCATTGACGACTTCACGCCAATGGTGGCATACCCTTGAAAAATGGAAACTTACCATATTTTTTGGTTGCACAGATGTTTTTTGGGAAACTTATTCACTATTCACTATTCACTATTACTCATTACTTCGCGCTAAGCGCTACTCCTCCGGCGGAATCAACCTCA
>CAYJPI010000364.1:0-2628 GCA_964372005.1 uncultured Oscillospiraceae bacterium
GGTTTTCAGCGCTTCTAAGGGCATCTTGCGCGGCATCATAGGCTGATTCTGCCTGTTGCAAAGCGGCGGCATAATCGGAAGTGCCGTCCCCTATGTCAAACACACCTAATGCGGCGGCTTGGTTGTTGAGAGAGATGGCCTCGTCGATGTCATCCTGCGTCGGTATTCCTTCCGCTATCGGCTCGGGCTTTTGCATGGGTTCTTTGTCGGGCTCGGGTTGCGGTTCCGGTTCGGGTTGCGGCTCGGGCGCAGGTTCAGGCTCGGGAGCAGGTGCGGAATTGGAAGGTGTATCGGGTATCGGTTCGTAATCGGGAAGGGGCATCTCAGCTGTCATGAGTGCGGCATTGGCGAGGGACATACCTGCAAATGCGCTTTGGCGTGCTTGCAAGCTTTTATATTCCGATTCGATGCGCGCCGCTTCGGTCGCAACTTTTAGAGCTTGGCTTGCGGAGTTCACCGCATCCTCTGCGCTATTCACGCTGTTTTCATATTGGGCTACCGTTGCATCGAACGAAGAACCGAGGGCTTGGTCGCGCTGTGCTTGCGCCGATTCGTATGCAAGCTCGGCCTTTTCGATGCTGTTATCAGCGTTCACCATCGCTTGCTCATAGCTCACAAGTAGCTGTTCATATTTATCGTTCGCGCTGATTGCGCTGTTTTCGGCATTTGTGATCGCTTGGTTGCGATTGGCCGCCGTTTGGTCATAACTTAGATTTGCCTTTTCAACGGAAAGTTCTTGTGCTTCATCATCGAGGGTGAAGAGAACATCGCCTTCTTTTACCACATCGCCCGTGCTCACGTTGATTGTCTCCACGATTGCGCTTGCTCGTGTGTATACATTGACTTGTTGCGTAGGCGTTGCCGTGCCGATGTAATTGCCCTGCAAGGCGAAATTCTCGGTTGATGCAAGAACCGAATCGACAGCAACGCGTGTTTCTGCGCTTGTGCTTGCAGCTTGAGGTTTACCCATGCATCCCGTAAGTACGGTAAGCGGCATCGAAGCCGCCAAGACTATAGCCAAGCATTTCATAGAAGATTTTTTCATGTTCGTTTTCACTCCTCTTTATTATCTGAAGCCAGTATGCACATCTAAAATAAACAAAACATAAACAAGATATGGCGAGAACTTGTAATCTTGCATAAGCAATGCGAAGGATATAAAATAAGAAGAAAGAACTTAAAAAACAAAAATTAGGGTTGTTTATTTAAAGTTTATGTTGGCCACGTACACTATAAAAAAACGCAAAAGATGAGCATTCATGCGCGATGGAGGAAAAAATAATATGATTCGTATTATGGTGGTTGAGGATGATTTGAGCATGCAAAAGTTTTTGTGTGCATTTTTGGAGACGAGCGGATACAGTGTATACCCATGCGAAAACGGTATTGCGGCGCTCGAACTGCTCGACCATACGCAGGTCGATTTAATAGTGCTCGATATCATGATGCCGCTGATGGATGGGTTTGAGTTCACCAAGGCGCTACGCGAAGCCGAATACAATATGCCGATACTCATGCTCACAGCCCGTTCGATGCCCGAGGACAAAAAGCGCGGCTTCCTCGTGGGCACGGATGATTACATGACGAAGCCCGTAGACGAGGAAGAAATGCTCCTTCGCATAAAGGCACTGTTGCGCCGTGCGAAGATATCCGAGGAGAGGAGCATCACCATCGGCGATGTGAACATCGATTATGATGAGCGGTGCGTGAAGCGAGGCGGCGAAAGCGTAACCCTCCCTCAAAAAGAGTTCATGTTACTCTACAAACTTTTATCGTACCCCAACCGCATCTTCACGCGCACGCAATTGATGGATGATATCTGGGGCATGGATTCCGAGGCCGACGAGGTGACGGTGAACGTACACATCAACAGGCTGCGCAAGCGGTTTGAATCGTGGCCGTCGTTCGAAATCGTAACCGCGCGTGGGCTTGGCTACAAGGCGGTGAAGCATGAAGCGTAAAACACGCATCACAACCGTGCAGAGCATATTTTTATGCGGTGTGCTGTTGCTTTCGTCGGTTATACCCACTTGGGTCGCAATTACCATGCCGAATGCAGGGATGTTTATTGCGCAAAGGGTGCAGGATGCCGAACGAATACCGTTTCAGTTCATCATCGGGATGAGTGTGTTTATTTTGCTTCTGTCGTTCGTTGCGGCCTACTTTGTTTTGCGGCCTTTGCGCATCATACAAAAGGGCATGAAACGGCTTGCGCAGGGTGATTTTTCAATAAGGCTCAAAACACCTCGCCTTGCCACGAGAGAGTTTGAGGCATTGATTGAAGACTTCAACACTATGGCTGAAGAACTTGCGAGCACGGAGCTGCTTGCACGCAACTTCATAAACGATTTCTCGCACGAGTTCAAAACGCCCATCGCATCGATCCGCGGATTCGCAAAACTATTGCAGTATTCGGGGCTTGAGGAAACGCAAAGGACGGAGTTTCTAAAAACGATCGAAACTGAATCCGAAAGGCTATCAAAAATGGCAATGAATGTATTGCTACTAAATAAGGTGGAAAACACGGCACTAGCGCCAAACGTGGTGCGCTTTAATGTATCCGAGCAAATAAGAGGTTTAATCGTATCCATGCAAAGCACATGGGAGGCAAAGAATGTGGAGATTCGC
>CAYJPI010000365.1:0-2625 GCA_964372005.1 uncultured Oscillospiraceae bacterium
CAAATTTTAGTTTACGGGGTAAATGCATGGAGGAAATTATGCTCTGGATTAAAAAAAACGGTAGCAAAGTGCTTAGCTTTGGCCTAATGATGGTAATCGGGATGTCGCTTGGCGTGTTCATAGCACAATCACAAAGCGCATTCATAAGCGAGGAAGATGATTCACTTGAACTTGCCATGCCCGCGGCGATAGGCGAAGAAGCGCGAATTTACCCGGACACCAAGGTAAACGTTAGCTATAGATTCTTGTACTGCAACCATACCATCGAAAAGGACGAGACAAATGGTGAATTAAACGCCATGACGCTTGACGAAGTGCGCGAAATGTGGCCGGATGTCAGAGCGGCGGCAATGCAAGGCAAGGAGGCCATCATCGAAAGAGAGATAGAGGCATATTGCCCCGAGCATTATGTGCTGTTTAACAATGAAGTTGGCAGGCTCTGCGTATCTCACACTGCTGAAGAAAATCTCGCTGAGGAAGCAGTTACGGTGCTCACCTATGATACGAGCGAACTTCCAAAAGATGTTCAGGAACTTTTGTATGAAGGCATAGTGTTTTCTAGCTTAGAGGAAATAAATGCCTACCTTGAGGATGTTGAAAGCTAGATAGTGTAAAAAGCACCCATCTAATATGGTATCATGCATCGTGATATGCAAGCAAAAGGTCTACCACTTCACCATAGCTTTGCACGCCGCTATCGAGCCCGTTATGCTGTAGGTAATTGTCGTTCATGGTTGTAACGGCCTCTTCGACAGGGCCTTCAAACGATTCCCAGTATGCATTGTAATCGGCAAGATCGCGGAGCATACCGTCAGAATAGTGCTCGGTAGCGATGGCGATATATGCGTCCGGGTCAATTTTATATAATTGATTTGTGCAATGTATGAGGGCAAGCATAGTGCCCGAGTATTGCAGTGACAAGGTATTTGACGGGTCACTGCAAACGAGGTAGGCCATAAACTCGGCTTCGTTTTCACGTGCTATGCCCATCGCATGGGCGGCTTCATGTGCTCCGCTCGCACCAATAAGAAGCGGCGGCTGGTCGATGTTTACATTCGCCTCACCGGTATAGGGAATGTAGATGCCGGCGATGCCACCATAACTCATCGCTTCCGATGCGATTACGAACTTGGGTGTAACAAATGTTGCCGGGCAAAGCTCAGGCCATGTTAGCTCAAGTGCATCATATGCAGATGATACCATTTGAAAAGCATCGGAATACTCTCCTTTTGTAGGCTGATTAGGTTCGCTTGGCACACTCGAATCCAAATTTTCGACCGAGTCAAAAACAAACACGCCATTTTCATCTTCGATCAAATCATCTCTTAGCAGGTTTGCTTTAATTGCAAGCTCTTCGGTTAAATCGATAAGCTCCTGCTTGTCACGCGGCTCAACATTTAGCCCCATGCGAACATCGAGCGAATATCGACTATAGGATATTCCCCATACGAAATAGAAAGCACAAAGCGCGATTCCAAATATAGTAAACAGTGTGAGGATATTTGATAAAAAGGCATGTAAAGGAATCTTTTTTATGATAAGTTGGGTTGTGCGAAAGATTAAAAATGCGGGTACGCCTATCAATAGCGCATACAAGATAAACTCAGCTACGCTAAATGGCACAAGAGAAGGAATGAATGCGATTACGGAGTGTACGATGGGGTAGACATGTAGCATGTACCATTCGCAAAACCGCGGCATTAAAGTGAAAATTGACGGCAATAAAAACCCTAGCGGTATGAATAATAAATATAGAAGCCGCCATAGTAATTTTCGATATCCCGGCATTATTTCAAGCCTTTTGTCTCTTACCTGTTCCATGGCTTAAATTATAGCACAAAATATTATTGCAATGGCGGCATTTACATGGCAAAATTGGAAAAATGCGATACTATTTTATCTATTCCCAAGATAACGACGCAGTTCCCTATTCGAATCAATCACAAGTTTCTCTTCATCAATCCCTACAATCTGCGAGTTTTTCACGGTTACTTTACCATTAACTACAGTGTAATCAACACGTCCCTTAACCCCGACTGTTCCGAGCACGGATTTCGGGTCGAATATTGCGCCGGTAAGTTCCAAACGATTTGCATCGATGAGGAAAAAGTCAGCACATTTTCCCACTTCGATCGAACCGATTTCCTTATCGCGCCCAAGAATTTTCGCGCTTCCCATTGTGGCAATCTTTAGCATGTCGTATCCGCTCGGGGCTTTCTTGCTTGAGTTTAAGCGATGCAGTAGGTATGCAACTCGTATCTCTTCAAGAAGGTTCGCCCCATCATTAGAAGCAGAACCGTCAACCCCGAGGCCGACGGGGACGCCAAGCTCAAGCATTTCGGGAATACGTGCGATACCGGATGAAAGCTTCATATTTCGATATTGGGCAGTGGCAAACTCCCGTTTGAGTTTGTGCGAGGAAGCGAAGCTCCTCATCATTGAAGTGGATGCCGTGTGCATACCATACATCACTACCCGTCCAGCCCAGTGTTTCCATGTAGGCGAGAGGGCGCATGCCGACGGTACTTAAGGTGTAGTTTTCTTCATCGTTGGTTTCACATAGATGGGTATGTAGACGTACACCATACGAGCGCGCTAACTTTGCGCTTTCTCGAAGCAAGTCCG
>CAYJPI010000366.1:0-2609 GCA_964372005.1 uncultured Oscillospiraceae bacterium
AAGGCGGTGTCGGCCATGACGGTGGTGGTCACATCGCTCAAATCCTTTTTGCCAAAGAAGGATAGAGGAAGTTTGCGTATGGTCTCCGCGAGCGTGATGCGCTGTTTCGCGCTCTCGTTGTAGGCCGAAACATAGGCCGCATTGTAGGTGAATCGATAGCATATGACGAGCAGAATCGCCATCACCACGGCATAAGCAATGTACACGCCGAGCGAAAACACGGGATGTTGCCCCTCAAGCGAAGGAAAAAGCGATGCTTCCAAGAATAGAAATATCAAGCCGCTCATGCTCAAAAGAAGCACATTCACCACCACATTCCAGAGCACCGCGCGCGTAAGATCGCCTGCGCCCTTCTCGCTCATCGATAAAATATTTACAAACAATCTCTTCATGCTACGCCTTCCTTCCAAATGAATGCGGTTTGGTATTCTTCCCACATCGCGTTGTATTTTCCATGCTTTTCGATGAGTTCCTCATGTGTGCCTTGCTCGATTACGCGCCCCTCCTCCATGAGATAGATGCAATCCGCATTTTGCACGGTCGATAAGCGATGAGCAATCATGAGCACGGTTTTACCCTTGGCAAGTTCGGCCATCGCGAGTTGAATTTCGTGTTCATTTTCGGGATCGGTGAAGGCGGTTGCTTCGTCGAGAAGTATGATCGGAGCATCCTTCAATATCGCGCGTGCGATGGCGATGCGTTGCGCTTCGCCACCCGATAAAAACACGCCCTTCGTGCCGACCACCGTGTGTATGCCATTGGGTAGTTTGTTGATAATCTCCATGCAACGCGCCGCTTTGAGAGCCCGAAGCACCTCTTCCTCGGTGGCGTTCGGTTTGCCTTCCTTCACATTATCCAAAATGCTCATCTTGTATAGGTTCGTGTTTTGGAACACGAAGGAAATGCGCTCCATGAGTGCTTCCTCGCGCATATCGCGCACATCCACACCGCCGATTTTTACGCTTCCCTCCGACACATCCCAAAACCGAGCAATCAGCGTTGCTAATGTCGACTTTCCACTCCCCGATGCACCGACGAGCGCGGCGGTAGTTCCTTCTTTTATATGAAGAGATACCCCCGATACCGCCTGCGCCATGGTGTTTGGATAGGAGAAAGCAACGTCTTTAAGCGTGATATCGAAGTTCTTCGGCTCCGTTGTTTTTTCTTTGTAAGTGAGGGGTTTTTCATCGAGCAAGCTTTGTACGCGACCGAATGCATCCTCGGTGAGCGTCGTCATTTGCCCCAATTGCATCACGCGCATAAACATCACAGACGATATCGACGTGAAGAAAAGGTAAAAAAGAAAGTCGAGCATGAACACCGACGGCTCTTGGATTCCCCTAAACAGGAGCACACCGCCGATCACAAGGAACGACACCGCGCTCCCGAGTATGGTTTGGTAGGCGATCATTGGAGTTCTGTAATTCATCGCAAATGAGGTGACGAGTTCCTTGTACACCTCGATGGTCGCATGAAATTTCTTGAAGGAAAACACGCTTTGCCCGAAGGTTTTTATGACGGATACGCCGCGCACATACTCCACCGCTTCGTTGTTCATGTTCGCAAGTGAGTCTTGATACAATCGCATCTTTCCGCTGTTGTCGCGCATAGCGAAGGACATCGCGAAAAGCCCCAACACAAGAGGGATGATGCTAACAAGCCCGAGCCGCCAGTCGAATATAAACAGAAAAGTGATTATCGCAATCGGCGTGACAGCCGCACCCACAAGGTCGGGCAATTGATGCGCGAGATAAGCTTCCGTCTGCGCCGCACTGTCGCTGATTACGCGGCGCAGCTTGCCGCTACCGGTGCTTTGTAAATACCCCAAGGGAAGCTCCGTGAGATGCGATATCGCGCGATACTTCATGTTGCGTGCAATACGAAATGCGGCGGTATGCGTACACATGAGCGCGATGAAGTACACGATCATCGCCCCGAGTGCCGAACCTACCGCGAGATAGGCGTTGCGCACAAGCTCAGGCGTGGCGGTGATGTTCGGGTACATTTTAAATATTTCACTTACCCCGAGCCAAATAAATACCACAGGGAAAAGCGCCATAAGCGCACTTAGTCCCGACAATATCATCCCGATGATCGTGAAATACTTGTGCTTTTCGCTGAATACAAATAAGCGACTTAGGAGACTCGGTTTCTTTGTTTTCATAATATCCTCCGGATAAAATTAGTTAAAACTAACCATTGGGCAAAAATAGAAGCTATTGTTCCACCAATTAAGCATTGGGCAAGATTGGCGAGGAATTTTGGTGGAGTGCAAGGAAGAAAAAGCGAAGGAATATCCGGGGGTATTTCAATCTTTTGTGACACCGCAATCCGCCAAAACAACCGTCAAGATGTCCAATGTTTAGTTGGCGGAGCAATATCATAAAAAACTACATCGCCATCTCAAATACACAAAAAAGAGGCCATGTCATGCGGTATACTGTTTTCAAATGAATTAAGCAGACAAAAAAGTTTAAGCTGCGGAAAGGAGATGGTGAAATTCAAAGATAAGCGCATACACCTGCCGGAAAAAGGTATAGCGCTATACTTCACATTCATTAAACTTAGCAAATTTGACAATAGCCTTATCTAACGCTTTATCAACCGCT
>CAYJPI010000367.1:0-2601 GCA_964372005.1 uncultured Oscillospiraceae bacterium
GCCCCCTCCTTCAATTTCACGATGATCTTGCTTTCAAGCCGCGATACCTGCACCTGCGACACCCCGAGTATCTTCGCTATCTCGGACTGGGTTTTATCCTGAAAATAGCGTAGCACTATTATCTGCCTTTCGCGCGCACTCAGTTTGCGCAAGAGTTCCTTTAACAGTATCCGATCGATAAGGGCGCTGTCCTCCTTGGGTTTTTCTATACGGTCGAGCAGTGTTACCTCCGAGCCGTCATCATACACCTGCTCATAGATGGACATGTGCGGGCGCGCGGCATCGAGTGCGGCGGCAACATCCTCGGGCGTGGCCTCCACAGCGGCGGCAAGCTCGGATAATGTAACATCGCGCCCAAGCTCGCGCTTTAAGCGCTCCTCGCTTGCGGCAATCTTTGCGGATAGTTCCTTTAATGAACGGCTGACCTTGATCATCCCGTCATCGCGCAAAAAGCGTTTTATCTCGCCGGCTATCATAGGTACGGCATAGGTGGAAAACCGTACATTAAAGCGCTCCTCATAATTCTTGATTGACTTTACAAGCCCCACGCATCCTATCTGAAACAGATCGTCAAACTCCGAGCCACGCCCCAAGAATCTCTTTACTATGGACTTTACGAGCGCCGTATTATGGCAAACGAGCTTTTCCATCGCATCATCATCGCCTGTTTTTGCAAGGCGTATGAGCGCGATAACCTCTTCATGCTTGAGAGGTGGGTAATCCATCATGAAGGTGCATTGCCCTTTATGGTTTTTTTCATGATGATAGTCGTGCCCTCGCCCACCTTCGATGTGACACTCACGTCACCCATGAACGCTTCCATAACCGTGAAGCCCATGCCCGAGCGTTCCATTTCGGGATGGGAAGTGTAGAAGGGTTGGCGCGCCTTCTCCTGTAGAGGCGATGCTGGTGATGCCCGTACCTGTGATGCTGCTCAAGAGCGTACCTTCTCTATGTCCGCAATGCCTGCACCGTCATCACCTATCTCGATTGTAAGTTCGCTGCCTTCGATGCCGCAACATAGCCGCACATCACCATGAGCCGAGCCGTAACCATGTATTATCGCATTGGTAACCGCCTCGCTTACGGCCGTTCGTATGTCCGACAGTTCTTCGAGAGTGGGGTTTAATTGCGCCGCGAAAGCTCCCACCACCGCGCGCGCGAAAGCCTCGTTTTGCGATATCGCCTTGAAGGCCAACTGCATCGTATTTGTAAACATTTCCATCCTTCTCCCTTTCACTACACACGCTCGACGAGCGCGTAAAGCCCCGACATGCGAAACACCCTATCCACCGATGCGGATACCCCCGACACGATGAGCCTACCGCCACGCGTGCTTATGCCGCGATACCTACCGAGCACCACTCCAAGGCCTGCACTGTCCATGAACGATACTCCGCTCATATCAAGCTCCAGTTCCTGCACCGATACATCGTCAACGCATGCATCGAGCGCGCCGCGTATTTGTTGTGCGCTATGATGATCGAGCTCGCCCGATAATGACACCACCATGCGCTGTCCTCTCCTTGTTGCCTGCAATTCCATGTTGCCCTCCTTTTGTTGGGTATATATAGCAATTTCACTTTTTATAGACTATCTTTCGCGGTCAATAATAAGTAAAACTGCTATAGCACATATATCCCACTAAATATACATTCTTTGTGATGGCATTATTTCCCTTTGATGAATAATGGCGGCCTTTATCGTATCCTGTATTGTTTTGAAAACGCTGTTCACAGAAAAAAATATTCGATTGCAAATAATTTTACATTCATTTGTTAAATTATGTGTTATACTGTAAGTGTAATGAAAGAAAAGGAGAAATAGCATGACTTGGACAATTATTTTACTTGTAGTAGGTATATTGCTTCTGGTTCTTGAGATGTTCACCCCCGGCCTCGGTGCTGCAGGCGGCCTCGGCGTGCTTGCGCTTTTGGGCGCGGTAATCTTGCAGATAGGCAATCCCGTTGGCATGCTGTTCATGATTGCGCTTGTACTCTTTATCGTTGCCGTGGCTCTCATCGTGGTGATGTATATCGGCAACAAGGGCTTTTTTGATAAGTCTAAGCTCGTACTCAAGGATAGCATCAACGCCGAATCCACCTCCCTCGCGGATGATAGGGCCAAAAGCCTTCTCGGTAAAATCGGCCTTGCAGAAACCGCATTGAGACCTGCGGGAAAGGTTGCACTTAGCGGCGCTTTCGTTGATGTAACAACGGGCGGCGAGTTCCTTAAAAAGGGCACATCGGTGGAGATTATCGCGGTTGAAGGCTTGCGCATACTCGTTCGCGAAAAAAGCTTTGACGGTACCGAGGACATAAGCGATGTTGCGGATGAAAAAACCGACATCGACAAAGCACACGATTATGTGGCCGATGCCGGTGAAGCTATCGACGAAACTCAGGATTTTAGCGAAGCTTACGAGGAAGACTGATGCCCTTTTGCAAATCCTGCGGAACGCCATATACAAAATCACTCGGTGTATGCCCAAAATGCAATGCACAAGAAAAATTGCGCGAACATGAAATTGAGAGCGCGCAGAAAAGCGGCAACACCGATAACCCTTCACATGAGAAAAATAGTGTGAAGGGGTTTTTGCCG
>CAYJPI010000368.1:0-2595 GCA_964372005.1 uncultured Oscillospiraceae bacterium
CGCTCTATTTCCTCGCCCTTTCTGGCAAGCTTGTGGAGCGACTGTCCATTATGCTTTAGCGCCGAAAACATGGGCGGAAGTTGCCACTGTTCACCTGTGAAGCTCGGCAGCACTTGTTCGAGCTGCTCGCGCGTTACATCACGGTCGCTCTCCCCTGTGATGTTTCCGTAGCTGTCGAGCGTGTCCGTCGAAAAACCAAAGGCTATCTCGGCGATATACTCCTTCTCTTTATCAACAAATATATCGAATAGCCGCGTCGCTCGCCCAATGCACACGGGCAGGACACCTGCCGCGCCGGGGTCGAGCGTACCGGTATGTCCCACGCGCTTCACGCCGTATAAGCGCCGCAAATCGGACACGACATTGCTCGATGTCATGCCCGGCGGCTTCAATACATTAACTATTCCCTCGTATGTTGGTTTATTTTCCATACCGTTCAAGCGCCTCTTTCGCCGCTTTAATTATCTCTTGCTTGGCTAATTCAAGCGATTCATAAAAGGTGCATCCGGCCGCTCTGCTGTGGCCGCCGCCCCTGAATTGTGCGCATATCTTAGATACATCCGCGTATTCTTTCGATCTGAGGCTCGCCTTAAACTCACCATTCTTTTTCTGGCGAATAAAGATGGCAATCTCCACCGTTTCAACATCCCTCACATGCTCGACGATACCGTCGGCGTCCTCATCCGTCGCGCCGATCTTCGCCATATCCGCCTTGGTAATCGTAACTACACCGATTTTCTCATCCGCGTAAAATTCGAGGTCACCCAAGGCTGTTGCAAGCATCTTCATCTTTCTTGCAGGTACCGAGCGGAATAAGCGCCGATTGATATCTGACACATCAACGCCCGTATCTATAAGGTCAGCCGCGATGCGTAGCGTAGTTGAAGTTGTGTTGGAGTATGCGAAGTTCCCGGTGTCAGATACGAGCGCGACAAAAATGCATGTCGCAATCTCCTTCGTGAGTGTGACATCAAGCTCCTCTTGAAGCGCTTTTATCATTTCTCCCGTGGCCGCCGCATCGCTTCTGACATAATTATGCTGTGCAAAGCCCACATTGGTTCCATGATGATCAACCACCGCTGTGCTTTCACATGCGCAAAAAAAGTTTTCGAGATGTCCCATCCTCGCCGCATCGGCGCAATCCACCGCAACAGCATTTTTATATCCCAGCATAGTATCGCAGGATTTAAGTTCACTTGCAAAGGGTAGAAATTCGTAGATATACGGCACTTTCTGGTCGCATACTATTTCCACGGTTTTCCCCATGGCCTTGAGTATTGCATAAAGAGCGAACCCCGATCCGAGCGTATCTCCATCGGGCGATACATGCGATATAAGCGTGAATCCATCGTTCCCCTTTAGCCATTCGGCCATCGATTTAAGCTCATCACACTTCGCTCTGCGCATCGTCATCCTCCTTGGGAATGTTTAGGTCGTTGAGCACCTTGCCTATGTGCACGCTATACTCGATCGATGTATCGAGCACAAATTTGAGCGCAGGCAATCTTCTGATTTGCATACGCCTTCCAAGCTCACGTGCTATGAATCCTTTAGCATGGTTCAGCGCATCTACGGATGCTTTTCTCGCTTCCTCATCCTTTTCATATACGCTTGTGTGTATTTTGGCGTGTTTGAGGTCGTTTGTCACCTCTGCCGCTGTTATCGTAGTCATGTATGAAAGGCGCGGATCTTTAAGCTCGCGTATGATCTCGCTTATTACCTTGCGTACTTCTTCGTTCATTCTATCAGTTCTTATAGCCGACATCATTATCTCCTTCCTGTGTATGAAAAAGGGGGAGAAGCGCCAAAGTTGCACCCCACCCCCTTCAAATTATCTCTTTACCTCTTCCATGATGAATGCTTCGATTACATCGCCAACCTGCAAATCATTGAAGTTTTCAAATCCGATACCGCATTCGTATCCCTGCATAACTTCCTTTGCATCATCCTTGAAGCGCTTGAGCGAGGATATCTTGCCTTCGTGGATTACGATGCCGTCGCGCACGAGGCGAATTTCTGCATTCCTGATGACCTTACCTTCTTGCACATATGCACCTGCGATAGTGCCGACGCCCGTGACCTTGAACGTTTCACGAACGCTGATGCGGCCGAGAGTGTTCTCCTTAAACACGGGCTTGAAGAGACCCTTCATGGCGTTTTGTACATCCTCGATTGCATTGTAGATAATGCGATACAATCTCATATCCACCTTCTCGCGTTCTGCGGACACGCGAGCGGTTGCATCGGGGCGCACATTGAAGCCGATTACGATGGCGTTTGACGCGGATGCGAACATGATGTCCGTACCCGTAATAGCACCTACGCCGCCGTGAATACATCTTACGCGCACTTCCTCGTTGGAAAGTTTTTCGAGCGCTTGCTTAACCGCTTCGACGGAACCTTGAACATCCGCCTTAACGATAACATTTAAATCCTTAACTTCGCCCTCTGCGATCTGGCTAAACAAATCATCGAGCGAAACTTTGGATAGATTCTTGAGCTGTTCGGCCTTCTGCTTGTCGCGGCGTTCTTCCGCAACCTGGCGAGAAAGCTTATCGATCTCGGCAACATTAAGTATGTCTCCTGCGGCCGGAA
>CAYJPI010000369.1:0-2595 GCA_964372005.1 uncultured Oscillospiraceae bacterium
CATGCGAATGGCGTTTAACATTCGGAAGTCCCATTCCCGCACCGAAACCCATCATGCGCACGCTATCGGGTGCGGTGGAAAAACCTTCTTTAAGTGCGAGATTGATATCCGGTATGCCGGGGCCTATATCATCGCTTGTAAGTACAAGGCGATTGGGCATTATATCAATTATGAGCGAACCACCAAGGGAGTGAATTACCAAGTTTAGCTCCATCTCATACGCCGCGATTGCCACTTCCCTTATTACCTGCGGTGCTATTCCAAGTTTCTTGAGCATACGTTTTATACTGCTTGAAGCTTCGCCGGCCGTATCAAAATTGCCTTTTTCGATGGGATAGCATTCCTTTATTCCTTTGTTTTCCATAGTCTATATCCTCTCACAGCCTACGATGCCGGCTGAGTATAACAGTCCGCAACAATCGAAAAGCGTCCTTTCACATGATAAAAGAATAATTTCTCTTTCTTCGGCCATTTTTTGTACTTCTTCGGGCACCATTTTGCCTCTGACAAATAGTACACAGCCTAAATCGAGCATTTCAGCCGTTCTAACTACATGCGGGTTAGCCATCCCGGTCAAAAGCATGGCACGATCATGCATGAAAGCGAGCGCATCGCTCATCATGTCGGTGCCGCAAGCCGATACGATTTCGGTGTCAAGCTTGTCCCCGCCTGTTAGCACCTTGGCGTCGAGGATTTTTATTATTTCGGTAATTGTCATATACTTTTTTCTCCTCACTCATTCAGTATTTTTTCGATCATAGCACTGTACGCATCAACGGTATATAAATGAGTATATTTCATTTTCGCAGAAAAATCCACAAAACTTTCTGTGTCAAAAGAATATAATTCATAAATCGCATCTTTTACATCATAAATGCAATCGGATATGTTCATAATTATCCCGTTTTGCGGCAGTTGCTCAATATTTATTATCGCCGTGTCGATTTGTTCAAGCCATGCACTTGCAAGTTGCTTTCCTTCGGCAGCGGTTTTATTTTCATGATCAAACGCGAGTGACTCTCTCGCCATTTCCGATTGCAATGATGTAAGCAGGTTTAAACCGTTTTCAACCACTTCTATATCAGCTTCGGTGGCGGTTACATTAAGCGTTGCGGCATCGGTGACGAGCGGGTACTTCGTGCTGTCAAGCCCCTGCAAGCTTAATTGTTCGCGCACTGCATCGAGATCTGTTTCGTTTTCATATCCTGCCGCGAGCACGCGATACATACCCGCATCCTCAATAATAAATCCGCCTGCACCCTGTTTCCTTAACGCCTCCGCCTCGGTAGACGCATTCGCTTCAGTGGAAAATGCGCCCATTTGTAATGCAAAACACTCCACCGACTCAAGTGCAACCTCCTTGGTTATCGCTTCACTTACGGTAGGCACGGGCGTAGATACTATTGGCTGAACCTCCGGCACGGGAGCATCCTGCTCATCAGTTCCGCTTATAACTCTATCCACTGTTCTAAAAACGGGTGCCATTACATTTTGTGCAACCCACTCCCCGGCGCTCGATGCACCAACCATGTAAACGATCCCTCCGGCCACCAATAGCATAACGAACACCTTGCCTGCATATCCGCTCGACGTGTTTCGCCTCCTGCGCGATCTTCTCCTATATTCCATTACGCCCGACCCTCCTTTATGTGTTTGTATACACTATGAGCAAGAATAAAAAAACATGCTTGTAAGCCCTATACCTCCCCTTGTTTTACGAACAAATGTCGAGTATAATGATAAACAAACATGAAGGATGATTGTCTTCATTTAGGAGGAAAAAATGATTTATGTAACGGGACACAGAAACCCCGATACCGACAGCATTGTTTCCGCGATGGCATACTCCGCTCTTCGAAACGCCCTCGGAGATCGCGAGTTTACAGCGGCAAGGCTCGGAGAACTCAACGATGAAACGAAGCTCGTACTCGGCAAATTCGGTTTCAAACCCCCTATGATGCTGCACACGGTGCGCACACAGGTGATGGACCTAAATTTCGATACACCACCCGTGGTCAGCAGTGCCGTGACGGTGCACCATGCGTGGGGACTTTTGCAGGATGATAAAACGGTTATGGCGCTCCCGGTTGTTAACGATGACGGTACGCTTTTTGGCATGCTGTCCGCAAGCAATATAGCCGACCATGATATGCGCTCCATCGAGGATAATTCGGTTGAACACATACCGCTTTTTAACCTTTTAAGCTCGCTTGAAGGCCAGTTACTGCATGATGCGGACGGCGTGGATGGCATAACAGGCAATGTTGTTATCGCCTTACCACAAACGCATAGCATAAATTCGCGCATCACCGAGGATAGTATTATCATTTGCGGTGCTCAGCCCGATGTATTGTCGGATGCGATCGAAAAGTGTGCCACTTGTGTTGTTGTTTGCGATTCCGAGGTTGATCCAAGCATTCTTGAAAAGGCCAATGGAAGCAAAACGATAATTATCTCCACCCCATTTGATGCATATCGCGCTGCAAGGCACTTGTATCAATCCGTGCCCATATCGAGAATTTGTAATGATTCGGAGGTTGTTCCCTCATTCCATCTCGATGAGTTTGTGGACGATGTTCGCGAAACCATGCTCCA
>CAYJPI010000370.1:0-2577 GCA_964372005.1 uncultured Oscillospiraceae bacterium
GGTTAGGGTAATCTTTGCACCCTCAAGTTCGATGTTCCCAAGGTCGGGGCGTGTTCCCGTTAGCACGCCTGCTATTGCGCCAAGGGTTAATGTCGTGTCTAGCGTGCAAACAAAATCGATGTCGATACTGTCGTTTTCGCTTAAAGTTAAACCGCGCGACTCCGTGAGACGATATCCCTTCTTTACGGCACCGATGGTGTATGTGCCTGCGGGAACATTGCTCATGCTATAGTCGCCGTTTGCATTGGTCATAGTATGCTGGAAGGGTACGCCTTCACTATCGAAAAGCTTTACCGTTGCATCGGGGAGGGGATTTTCGCCGTCGGTTACCGTACCGTATACTGTCGCGCTTGTGATGCTAACTTCGGTTAAAGTTATGTTAACATCGGCTTCCTCCATGCCTTGCAAGGCAAAGTTATTGCTGTACTCAAGTGCCAAAAGTTCTTTCTTGATTTCTGCCACGTTTTATTTCCTCCGTTATTTTTGATTTATTAATTCGCCCAAGAAAACCCCTTTGCGAATGTTAGCTTTTGTTCTCCACATATACTATGCAGTAAAATCAAATTGTGGAACATGAACATAAGCCTTCACACATGCTCCGAACAGTGGTAAAATGATGAAAGGGTACAAAAAACATACAAAAAAAGCGCTGATGGGAAAAACCAAAAACAGCGCATGAGGAGCTTGCATGAATTATTTTATTCTATATTTGATACTGATTAATCTACTTGGCGCAATAGTTGTATGCGTGGATAAATATAAAGCGAAAACAAACGCTTGGAGGATCCCCGAGAAAACACTGTTTATTATTTCATTTTTGGGGGGAGTTTTCGCAACATACATCGCAATGAAGATAGTTAGGCATAAGACACGCAAGCTGAAATTTATGTTAGGACTACCGCTTATCATGCTGATGTGGTTGGCGATAATTTACTTCATAGCCACAAAAACCAATATCTTATAACAATGAGGCAAGTCGATTGCATCGTGAATTATTTTTAAGACGATAGAGAAGGACGCCACCTAAACGAACAATAACAGGCTAAGCGCCATCACTGCCATGCCTACGAAAAGGCCGAACATCGATAGATGCGCTTCTCCATACTCGCGAGCGGCAGGCAACAGCTCATCAAGGCTGATGTACACCATGATGCCTGCAACGGCTGCAAAAACGAAACCGAATGTGCCGTCATTGAATACGGTGCGCAGGAGAAAATAGCCGATTATCGCTCCGATAGGCTCCGATAAGCCGGATAGGAATGAATAGCGAAAAGCCTTTTTTCGATCATTGGTGGCATAATAAATCGGTACAGCTACGGCGATTCCTTCCGGGATATTATGTATCGCGATTGCAACCGCTACGGGGATGCCCAAACTTGGGTCGTTCACGGTTGCGGCAAAAGTTGCGAGACCTTCGGGGAAGTTGTGTATCGCGATAGCGAGAGCCGTGAACACACCCATCCGCATAAGGCTTTTTTTATGCTCCTCACTTTCTCCGTCCATCTCCTCGATTCCATGCATTTCATGCGGATTTCTATCGCTTGGAATCAGGTGGTCGATGATTCCGATAAGAATTATTCCGGCGAAGAAGCCTCCCACTGCGAGCCACTGCCCGGATACCTCGCCAAAATAGCCGATAAGGGCATCACGCCCTTTTGCAAATATTTCAACGAAAGATACGTAAAGCATAACACCGGCAGAAAAGCCGAGGGAAACAGCCAGCAACTTGGTGTTCGTTTTTTTTGCTACCAGAGAAATCACACTGCCGATACCTGTGGACAGCCCCGCAAAAAGCGTTACTATGAACGCAAGAAGTATGTTATCGCCCATATAATTTTCACCAACTTTCTAAAATAGTGACTTTACTTATAGATATTAATACCACCAAAATAACAAATGCACCGTTTTTTACAAAACTAAGAGGCTGTTGCCGTAAAACTCAAAAAAGTGTTCAAAGAACACTTTTTTGACAATTTAAAACTAAGAGGCTGTTGCTTTAACACTAAAGCAACAGCCTCTTTGGCAGAGCACCGCATTCTCCAAACGAAAAAAAGAATACAGTATAACCCGAGGGGGAAGGGGAGGGATGGGTTTGCTCTGCCTCCGTCGGGATGGAACCGTCATACGGGAGGAGTGACCCAAGTGAAACATAGCCAACGACATGTGGGAAGCATGCGAAAAGTTTGCCACTTGAGACACGATCGATTCAAAACCCCAACGCTATTTGGCAAAACGCGTTGTTGATGTGGTGTAACCTTCTTTTTCGTAGATGCTTACCCACTCTTTGAGCTTTGCAAGGAACTGTTCATTCGTTGCTGTTTTATCAAGCATGCCGATGAATTGCTCCGTAACATCCGAGGGATTGCCACCGCTTAGCACGCGGCGAATGGTGTATGCACCCTCGAGCTCTTCCTTGGAGAGCAGTAAATCTTCGCGGCGTGTGCCGGACTTGTATATATCGATCGCGGGGAAAATGCGCTTTTCGGAAAGCTTGCGATCGAGATGGATTTCCATATTACCGGTGCCCTTGAACTCTTCGAAGATGATATCGTCCATTCGGCTTCCCGTTTCAACGAG
>CAYJPI010000371.1:0-2572 GCA_964372005.1 uncultured Oscillospiraceae bacterium
CTTTGGTTTGTGTGATATTAGCATAGGTTGCGGATGGTTGCAAGTGCTGTTTGGGATTGGAATTTTTGTTGGACGTATGATATGATAGATACAAGATTATTTATGTAGCAGGAAGCGAGGTCAATATATGGGTTTCTGGATTTTCACGACGGTAATGCTTTTGCTTATTCCTATAACAATGATAGGCTTTGGGAAATATTTTATTAAGTCTGCACCTAAAAAGATAAGCATGGTTTTTGGATATAGAACTTCTATGTCAATGAAAAACAAAGAAACATGGGCGTTTGCGCATAATTTTTGTGGAAAGCTCTGGTATAACGCAGGGAGGTTTTTGTTAATATCTGTGCTATTGATGCTATTGGTAATTGGAAAATCCGAAGATACTATTGGTAATTTTGGATTGATTATAGTGGGTCTTCAAATGCTCTTTTTAATCGGTTCGATTTTTCCTACCGAAAGTGCGTTAAGAAAGAACTTTGATAAAAACGGCAATCGAATACAATGAGTAACATTGTATTGGGAATAGGGAAATAGAGGTACTTAGATTGAAAAAAATCACTGTAATAACACTGGCAATAGTCTTGCTTATCACAGGGCTGTTTATATACCGAAACGCAACGATTATAAGGGGTACTGATGAATTAATTGAAAAAGCACAAGAGGTGCTTCCGGTTTCTCAAACCCAACTGGAAAGCATTTCTTACGTAGGCTTAATTGGAAATGATGACGATGTGTTAATTTGGTTTATTTCAAATAATGAATACGGAAGTCAAGATTACTGGGCTATAAATTGTAAAATTGCCGGAAGAAATGCGTATATGTATGTCGATTGGAAACGCCCCATTGAATATAAGAAAGATATTGTTAGCACCTTATGGGAAGGCAATAGTGTGTTTCTTATAAATGATACGGATTGCGTAGCCATCCAATACACAGATAACGAAGGAAAGGTTGTTTACGAAGATAAAATACAAGAGGGTTCATACCCCTATCTTTATGAGGAAAGAGATTTTTCAGGAAAAATTGATTTTATTGACTCCACAGGTAAGCCGCTTTTTTAATAATATTATTAATAAGAAATGAATAACCCACAGCCGACCACTCCAACGGTCGGCTTTTTCATTTTATTTTTTGAATTATGGAAAGTATGCTTGACATTGATGCTTCGCTCTGTTATATTATAAATGTAAAGCGTGCTTTCCATTAGGAGGTTGATATTATTGAAAAACAGGTTGGAAGAAATACGTAAATCCAAAGGAATAAAACAAGAGGAATTAGCAACTGCACTTGAAGTATCAAGGCAAACAATTGGCTCGCTTGAAAACGGCAGATATAATCCTTCAATCATTTTAGCATTTAAGATTGCAAAGTATTTTGGGATGAGTATTGAAGAAATTTTCATTTATGAGGAGGAAGCATTATGAAAAAGAAAATAGATTATTTACTGAGCGGTCTCGGTGTCATTTTAGCGATTTTAGGCGTATATCTACTCAACGCGACATCAACTCCGAATGAGTTTATGTCAATTCTATCGTATCTTTGCATTGGCGTTGGCTGTGGAATGTTTGGCCACGGCATCGGCAACATTATTGCAAAAAGTCTTATGAGAAAACACCCCGAAATTGAAAAGCAACGTTCTATTGAGCAAGCGGATGAAAGAAATCAATTGATTGGCTATCGCGCAAAAGCCAAAGCATATGATTTTATGACGTATCTTTTTGCAACAATTATGCTCGTGTTCGCACTTTTACAAATTGAGTTATCGGCGATTTTGCTTTTAGTTTTTGCGTATTTATTGGTGCATGGCTATGCAATTTATTATCGCATCAGGTACGAAAAAGAAATGTAGCTGTATTATTACGAGCATACCTTTATAGCCGACCGTAAAAGCGGTCGGTTTTTTCACGCCCCCAAAACCAAAAAAGGAGTTGATCCCCATTTCAAAAACAATAAAAACCAAGTCCACCGACATAAAACCGCGCACCTTAAACAAAACAATAAGAACACCACCGGGAATACGGCGAGCGGCTGAGCGAGCCAAATCCCGAACACTGGAACAATCCCACCCCACCGCCCAAACCGAGCGCGATTACGCCATTGATCGCACGGGCGAGATCGCGAACGACAGCGCACACATCGCCGCGGATGCCACTGTGTCGGGCGCAAAATCGGCGGTGAAAGCGGTGGCCGAGAAGCGGAGAAACGGCAAAAGTGGCGCAGATGTTGGGAGCGCCGAGCGACCCCCTCAGTCGGCATCGCCGACAGCTCCCCCAAAGGTGGAGCCTTCGGCGCGGCCATCGCCAACAAGCGCAAATCACACTTATCATAAAGAGCAACACGTCCCAATCAACAAAGCAATCACGTCAAACAAACCCTCTGAATTACGTTCGAAACAGAACACAGCAAAATCAATTCGCCGTTCAATCAAGGTGGCGCGTGGGATTTCTCGCGCGCCGAAACAGGCGGTGAAGGGGACTATCAAAACGGTGAAAACCTCGCGATCCGTGGGGCGAACCCCCTCAGTCCGCTTCGCGGCCAGCTCCCCCAAAGGTGGAGCCAAGGTTATGAAGGT
>CAYJPI010000372.1:0-2566 GCA_964372005.1 uncultured Oscillospiraceae bacterium
TAGCTGGCGTAACGTACTCATAACGGCAGGAAATACTGCGCGGTTCGATCCATCGCCGATCTTCACTACGATGCCCATGTCCGCATCCTTCACGCCTATGCAGTATACAGCCTCCGCGCCCAACTTGCCGATAAATCTATTGTTGGTGTGCTTCAAAAATTCTGTGCAGAATCCATAGCTTCCGGCTATCATTTCGGGCGCACTGTTCATGGCATTGAAGAAGAGCTCGCATCCGTCGCGGTACTTTTCCTTAGCTGTGCTCGGGGTTGAAAATCTTGCATAGCCGGTTGCGAAGTTAATTTGAGGTATTGCATGCACGGGGACACCACAACCATCTACGCCGAGGAGTATTTTGCCAACGTCGATGTTGCAAAAATCAGAGATTATTTCAAGCAAATCCTTTTGCAGGGGATGATCGGGGCTGTTGTAATCCGAAATGGGATATCCCTTCATCAAGCATGTAGCAAGAAACCCGCAGTGTTTGCCCGAGCAGTCGGAGTGGATCTCATTGAGTTCAAGGTTTTCTCTAAGCTGTGTTTGCATGTATTTTTCGCTTAGCGATAATGAACCCGTCGTCAACAAGTCTGACAACTGTAAGCCCATCTTTTTTAGCATAGAGCGAATAACATCCTCGTGCATCTTTTCGCCATAGTGCGATGCACACATTATAGCAAGCTCCTTTGTATCGAAGCCGAAGTGCTTGTCCGCCCCTGAATCGCTTACGCATAATGCCTGTATTGGCTTCGCAGCGGATCGGGCATAGATATAACGATTGTAGTCACCGCTATACGCAATTACTTTTCCCTTACTGTCACAAACGACCACGCTACCATGATGTTCCGATTCCACAATAGAACCTCGTGTTACTTCTACCAACATATTTCAACTAAACCCTTCTATCAAAATTTAAATCTTTTTTTATACCAATGTTCTGTTTGGCGGCACCATCGTATAGGATAAGTCCTCCTTCGAGAAGCACGCGTAGTATACATCAAACCTTTGCCTGCTCAGCAAATCCTCTATGGTATTATACAAGCTTTCATCATTAAAAACCATGTTCGCAACCAGCGGCGAGTATCTCGTTTCACATTGGGAGAGTATGTCCTCCCTGAGGTCTCCGAGCGTCTTTTCCTTAGCGTAGCTTCTTCCTATGCTGTCTGTAGCCGCATCTATTGAATCGGCAATCGAAACCACATCTATTATAAGCTTAACGGGTGATGCCATATTATCAAAATCATAGGGGTATCCGCCCTTGCCATCATAGGTTTTATGGTGACCCAGTGCCACATCAGCAAAGTAGTCAAACATTTTGGATTTGCCTTTGAATTTGAAGTTTATCAATGGAGAAATCAATCCTCGCATCTTCTTTTGCTTGGACATATTGGGAAGCTTACTTAGAAAGCTCTCGGCCTTCCTTGAATGCCTCTTGATCATTTGAAATTCTTTATCATTAAGTTTTCTCGCATAGAAAGACACGATATGCGAATAAACGATTTTACCTATGTCATGCAAAAGGCTTGCATACCAAGTGAACACCAGAACGTCTCCAATGCGCTTCTCCACATCATTGATGCTATCGATGCCCGGAATTCCAACGAATGCCTCGGGATGTTCCTTTGCCAGGTGCTCGACGATAGCAAATGCAATTTTGCCTACCATAACGGAGTGAACATATGTCGGGGTGTGCCTAAATACCGTAAGCGACAGTATCATCCTTATATATGCAAAATCTTCGAATGCCCTGTGTGCGCCCATCGCGAAATTTACAAGCAATCCTGTAACATGTGAGCGCGACACATTGTTGGGAATGTGCATCGCATACTCGTAAATATCCTTTTCAATTGTACGCGCAGTGCGTTTTCTTTCGAATTTTGAAATCTCTTCTTCGGGCACATACTGCATATAGAAAAAATACAGTGCGGTAACATGAAACTTCTTGTACATATCATCATAGGTGTACTCATTATCGGCCTGCTTGTACATCTCAAATAAAAAGTCCGTCAGTTCTTTTGCGCTAATCATATCCATATAGTATTTCGATGCATACAAAAGATACATGTTTTTTATTTCTGTGCCTGTAAAGTCATGGCTATCAAAATTAATCCCTTGTTCCAGCTGCTTATTTATGCGCCGCGCAGACTCATAGCAACGTTGCAGGTACTCCTGCTTGGTTTCGCTAGATTTCCCGCATGTGCGAAGTATGCTGATTACAGCGGCACAAATGTTGTCGTCTACATTGCGGAAATATGCATCCCATGGAAAGTCGGGATCAACTTTGGATGCGGTATTTGTCCAAAAATCCAACGCCAAATCATACCTTCTAAAATGCTCGTCAAGCATGTCGGCGCTATCTTTATTTAGGCTTATATAGTAATTCCCGAATGCACGTACAATTATGTTGCGAACCGGTTTTTCAAACTCTTCATACCTATGACGATAGGATAAAATGTCCTCGTAACACTCGGACATCTCTTCTCTGAAAAGGTCCGAGTCCAAGTAAAAAAGCGCGAGTCCCTTAAAGAACATGTTCGTGATGTACATGCCTTCGTTACCCGTCATTCTTGCA
>CAYJPI010000373.1:0-2540 GCA_964372005.1 uncultured Oscillospiraceae bacterium
GTTTCTGTGGGAAGCCCTATCATGAAATAGAGTTTAACGCCCGTCCATCCGGCTTCGAAAGCTTCCTTCATAACTCGCATGAGATCCTCTTCCGTTACGCCCTTGTTGATGACATCCCTCAGCCTTTGCGATCCCGCTTCCGGCGCAAAAGTGAGCCCTGCCTTCCTAACCTCCTGCATACGATTGAGGTCCTCT
Source organism: uncultured Oscillospiraceae bacterium (assembly GCA_964372005.1). Taxonomy (GTDB): domain Bacteria; phylum Bacillota; class Clostridia; order Christensenellales; family CAG-138; genus CAYPKG01. The sequence continues at coordinate 196 of CAYJPI010000373.1, forward strand.
TTGATAAATCTATCCACCCTGAGCGACGGGAGCGACACAGACACGCGCTTTTCCTTTGCCTCGCTCATCAACACATCGATAAGGTCGTGGATATCGGAGTAATCGCTCGAACTCAACGAGAATAACGACACCTCGTCATATCCCGTTTCGCCTATTAGGTTCATTGCTTGCTTTAACACCGTCTCCTTCGTCTTTTCGCGAACGGGACGATATATGTAACCCGCTTGACAGAATCTACAGCCACGCGTACATCCGCGGAACAGCTCGGCCGCCACACGGTCGTGAACGATGTTGAGGTAAGGGACTATCGGCTTTTCTAGGTAACGGGCGTTCTCCATGTCCATTACAACGCGCCTTGTTACTTTGTCCTTCGCCTGTTCTTCCTTCTTCGTAAGCGCGATAAACTTACCGTTTTCGTCGTAAGAAGCATCATAGAAGGATGGTATGTACACCCCTTCAATCCCTTGCAAACGCAAAAGCAGTTCCTTCTTCGTTTCTCCTGCGGCCTTGGATGCCCTGTATGCTTCCACCACATCCACCATCATCTCTTCGCCTTCGCCTATGCAAACAGCGTCCATAAAGTCCGCTATAGGCTCCGGGTTACATGCCGACGGCCCACCGCAAATAATGAGCGGCATATCATCCGTGCGCTCGCTTGAGCGGAACGGTATTCCCGATATTTCAAGCATGGTGAGTATGTTTGTATAGCACATCTCATACAAAATCGAAAAGCCGAGTATATCGAAGTCTTTAAGTTCACGCTTGGTTTCGAGTGAGAAAAGCGGTGTGTTCGTTTCACGCATCTTTGCTTCAAGGTCGATCCACGGTGCAAACACGCGCTCCGCGGCAACGCCTTCGATATCGTTTATAACCTCATATAGTATCCTTGAACCAAGATGTGACATGCCTATTTCATATACATCCGGGAAGCAGAGCGCCATGCGCGTATCTGCATTCTCCTTTACGATGCTGTTCCATTCTCCGCCCGTATATCTTGCGGGCTTTTCAACGCCGGTTGCGATGAGTTGGTCGAGGTTGACTTGCAATGTATATCCTCCAATGCTTAGCTGTTTTCTTCTGTACATTTTACCATCTTTTGCGCGTTTGGTCAACGTCTTAGCCTCGGTCGAAAATGCAATATTTGTATGACTTTTCGTTCAATTTTTGTTGATGAATTGTTTATATATCCTTTAGCTTGATATCAATACCATGCTTACCGAGCGCATCCATCAACGTGCCTTCGTCTATCTCCCTTTTCCCTCTCATGTTCGAATCCACCACGCGTATAAGATTGTAGCGATTATCCTTCATTTTGCTCATGGCATCCCTAGCATTCACATCCTCATGCATTGCGATATGCTTTACGCTAAGAGCCTCCCCATACATGATGCCATTTTGCCTTTTATACATGGAGTGAAGTTTCGCTTCCTTTGCTCCCTTCATCTCCACTACAGCCGCAAAAACAAGAAAAATCCCCATAATGGCCATGGTGATTTGAAGCACACCGATAAGAAAGTAGTACGCGCTCATCCCAATAAGCAGTGCTCCGAGTAGCACCCCAAGAAATGCCGATATATTCGTTGCTGTTTTTGCACGCATCACTTTTGACAGGAGCGCACGCAAAATCCTCCCTCCGTCGAGCGGAAGTGCAGGCAGAAGGTTGATGAGCGCAAGTGAAAGGTTGATGCGCATAAACAGCATTAATGCCGGGCTAACTGCATTAATGCTCTTGCTCATAAGCGCGCACATCGCCGCGATTACCATCGAGCAGGCCGGCCCTGCCGCCGCCACGCTTATCTCCGCAAGCGTTGATATCCTCCCCGACATCCTTACCGCTCCGCCAAAGGGCAATAATTCAATCTTTAGTATCTCACAGCCCATCGAAAAAGCTATGAGCGCATGGCTCATCTCATGCAAAGTTATGGCGAGCAGTGCAAGGACCAGTGCCTCCATCATTTCAAACACATATGCGCCGAACAGAACTAAAAATAAAGTCGGATGCAGGTGAACGTTTACGCGCCCGATACGCATCAATTTCATGCCGCGAGCACCATGTCAAAGTAATCGGTTGGGGTTTGGGGCCGCCCCGATAAGAACACCCCAAGGCAGAGCGTACCTTCATCTCCGAGCGTCCCGAGGGTATCGAGTGTACGGATGGGTTGCCCCTGTTCTACACTTATATCCGAAAATCCGTAATACACGGTTTCAAGGTCATCACCATGCGTAAGCCGCACAAACTTGCCAAGCACATCATCTTCTCCGAGCGAGTGCACTTCTCCCGCCGCCCCGGCTACAACCGGCGAATTGGGGGTTCCCGTAAGCATGGCAAGGCTGTCTACAAGGCT
>CAYJPI010000374.1:0-2529 GCA_964372005.1 uncultured Oscillospiraceae bacterium
CTTACTCTTAATCTCCGCAATCATGGCGGCACAAACTTCGTCCATGTCTGCAACCATTCCGTAGTCGCAGTAGTTGAATATAGCCGCCACCGCAAGCAACAACAACCTGTCCTGCGTCTATAAGCGCGCGTATGGTTTCAATCTCTACTATCGCCTGCGGCTTGGGAGATGCCACCACGCGTCGATATCCGCGGCCTGCATCCTCAATAACATCATAGTTACGCTCTTTGATGAGCTTGTCGGCCTCTTCCTTCGTCATAAACGCACCGATTGGCTTTGTCGGGTGCTTGAATGCCGGGTCTTCATGGTCAACTTCCACCTGCGTGAGCACCGTGCTCACGTATTTTTGTATTCCACGGTTTCGTAGCTCCTCGCGAATTGCGTTTTGCAAATCATATCCGATATAGCCTTGGCTCATCGCCACGCAAACAGAAAGCGGGCAGGGCTCGTATTTGTCCGGCTCTGCACGCGTAAGCTCTGCCATCGCGCGTTGAAGCATTCCCACCTGTGGGCCATTTCCATGGGAAATTATGAGCTCGTGTCCTTCTTCTATCAAGTCAACAATGGCGACCGCCGTCTTTTGGACGGCGATCATCTGCTCAGGCAGGTTGTTTCCAAGTGCGTTTCCGCCCAAGGCTAAAACAATTCTCTTACCCATGTTCCTTCTCCTTCGATCTTATTTGATCTCGTTGTCGGTAAGTGTAGCTCTAAACTGCGATACATCGGCGCTCTTGTTCTCTTCCTTATATAAGGACGGAGCGAGTGCGTACATAGCGGCGCACTGCACAAGGTCGTCCTTCCATGTGATTTCATTGGGAGCATGCGCTTGCGACTCTGCACCGGGGCCAAAGCCTACGCAGGGGATGCCATAGCGTCCCTGAATTGATACGCCATTTGTGGAGAATGTCCACTTATCCGTCAACGGTCTATTCCTAAGATGCATCGCGCCGGCAGGTCCTATGCGCTTTTCACCATACAATGCGTGATGTGCATCGATGAGTGCCTGAACATGCGCCGCATCCTCTTTGTTGATCCATGTGGGGAAATAGCATTCGGTTTCGTAAACTTCGCCTGTCCAAGAAGGACGATCGTACATATACATCGAAACCGTAACATCCTCACCGTATTTCTTAACAGCGGGGAGGTTGCGAATTTCATCGAGGCAGGAGTTCCATGTTTCGCCGGCCGTCATACGACGATCGATGGAAATCGAGCACGAATCCGCAACAGCACAGCGGCTCGGGGAAGTGAAGAATATCTGGGATGTGGTGCAAGTGCCGCGCCCGAGGAAGCGAGCATCTTCATAATGCTCGGGATTGTGCTTAGGATCAAGCATCTTCACAAGGCCGAGTATCTCGGTGCCTTCATCGGCAGAATTTTCATTCAATGCGCGTACGTCACTTAGGATGTCAGCCATCTTATAGATTGCATTGTCGCCACGCTCCGGTGCGCTACCATGGCAGGATACGCCCTTAACGTCAACGCGTATCTCCATGCGTCCACGATGTCCACGATAGATGCCACCGTCGGTCGGCTCGGTTGAAATAACGAATTCGGGAACAATCTTGCTCTTATTATAGATATACTGCCAGCACATGCCGTCGCAGTCCTCTTCTTGCACGGAACCTACAACCATGATTTTGTAGCCTTCCGGGATAAGCCCTAGGTCCTTCATCATCTTTGTGCCGTAAACAGCGCTTGCCATTCCGCCCTCTTGGTCAGAACCGCCACGGCCGTAGATTACAGCATCATCCTCATAGCCCTTATAGGGATCATGTGTCCAGTTATCCAAGTTGCCAACGCCAACTGTATCGATATGTGAGTCGATAGCGATGATTTTTTCGCCATCACCCATCCAGCCGATAACGTTACCAAGCCCATCAATTTCTACCTTGTCGTAACCGAGCTTTTCCATCTCCGCTTTGATGCAATGTACAACTTCTTTTTCTTCGCAGCTCTCACTCGGATGCGAAATCATGTCTCGCAAAAAACGACTCATGTCCGCGCGGTAACCCTCTGCTGCTGCCTTGATCTGTTCCAATTTCATCATCATTTCCTCCGATAAATTATTTTGATGTGTTCGTAGCTCAATTTTTTGCTTCTTCGCCGCAAACCGTTGTTTCTTACCATTCTTGATTACAGATTTACATTCTCTATATATCCATAATATCACGTATACCGTACAAGTCAATAGATACCAAAAAATATTTTTGGTTAAATAAAAAAAATTCTTGAACCGAGGGTAGCCGCGATGGTTGTAGGGTTACGCAGGGTTACGCAAGGGGCTCTGCCCCTTACCCCGCACAGGGACTCCGTCCCTATGTACCCTGCAAGGGGATTTCATCCCCTTGACCCCTTTTCCTCGACCGTTTCACGGCCGAGGGGGTGAACAATATAATAAGTAATGGATGGCATGAGCTTGATACACTTTTTCATGGGGCGGTCTCTACCGTCCCTTTTGTGTGGTTGCGCATGGGGCTCTGCCCCTTACCCCGCACAGGGACTCCGTCCCTATGTACCCTGCAAGGG
>CAYJPI010000375.1:0-2528 GCA_964372005.1 uncultured Oscillospiraceae bacterium
CCCGAGAATTTGCTCCCTTGCATTACCGATACCGCATTCGGCTACCTCAGCGATAAAGCCGTGCATTCCCAAATCTCCGCCACGATTTCTATCGATAATAGAATCTTTTATTGTAGAAAAAGTTGAGTTTATCGTGTTTATTGCCGCGTCAAGGTTCTCCTTTTGTTGAGCAAGCGCACCAATTAAACGGTCAACACGTACTTGGTTCAAATAATCTATCCATGCGGCAACCGCTTGCTCTTGACTGCTTTTTATAACCTTTTTTGCATCCATGTTTATATCCTCATGTTATACGCTTTTGCCAAGCATAATTGCCAAGGCTTTTGTGTTGTTTACCAGAGCACCTAAGCGAAGTTGCTGATCACTTGAAATATCAATGAAGTTCTTACCGTACTCGGGAAGAGATGCGGAGTATTGCCCCCAAAGTCCATCCCTCAATGCGATGACTTCATCAAGTAATTCTTGCAAATCTGCGGATATTTTTTGAGTATTAAGAGTGTTTACCGCAATACTTTTAATCTCCTCTTTCTTGTCATTATCCAACTTTCGTTTTTTCACACTAAATAGCACAATCGATGATAGTAGTGATGCCCCCGCGATTCCCCAACCAATCGGCCCTGCTAAAGCCAGCAACGCATTCCCGGCTGCCATGCCTCCGCCGCCCGCCGCAAGTGCTCCACCGCCCAACCAAGCCAACGCCGCCTTTGTGGCGACCGCACCGGAAAGAGTTGAAATTGCCGTTCCGGTAGATGCTGTTCCGAATGTAGTAGCTACCCATATTGCAACAGTCGGAGCTACACTGACAACGGCAGCGCCGACCGCTGTTCCTGCCGCTACACCCAGTGCGGATTTTTTTGCCGCCACAAGTTCGGCTTTTGCAAATTCACAAGCCTCGATGAACGACACGCGATGTGTTACGATCTCGGCAATCTCAGCATCAAATTCCTTGGGGCGATTCGCAATACTATTTATCAAATCTTCAATATGTGCGATCAAATCAATGGCACGTAAACGCTCCGTATAAAGCGTAACTCCGGTATCATTCATAGTGGTGTACGCATCATTATATCGGTCGATGATTATGCGAAGATTATCATCAAGGGTAGCCCTTGGTTTCTTGTTTTTCATGCGGTTTCCTTTCTTGAATGTGCTATTTTGCCTGATTGTTTACGGTATCATATTCTTCAACTTTGCGCAAAAACTGTTTCTCGAAATTCAATAATTTGTTGAATGTTTCATCTAATTTCTTTTTACAAGAAATCAGGCTACAAGCAATACAGTATTAGTAATTTATTCGTATGAGGCAGTGCGGCGTATATCAGCCCCGTAAGGGGCGTAGGTAGTTGATGTAATCAACGATAATGGGGTTCGGGGTTTACCTCGACAAGATTGGCATATGGGCGAAAAGGTCGCCCGTATGCACTGCTTGCAGGGTAGTGAACATTGGTATTACGGGAGTTGGCTTAAGCACTTTCTGAAAAATTTAATATGGTAGTGATCAATTTTACTTCTACCGCTTCTGATAGATTCGTGGATCGGTGTTTTCGTAATCAACTCATACCATTGGGTCACTATCGCCGCGACATCTTTGTCTTGCATTTCCTTGCCTGTTAACTTGAAAAAGTAGTCAATGGCATACTTCATATTTGAGTGATTTGTCATGATATTAACTAACTTATCGGGAAGTTTGCCGGAAATGAAAGCGGAGTATAAATTTTCGTCTATTAGCTTATATGAGTATGCAAGAGGAAGCAGAAGGCAGATTATAAAATCATAAATCTCATTACAATGTCCCTTAACCGCCTTTTTCTGTTCATTCATAAGATTGAAATATGAGATGAATTTACACACTTCTCTAAATTCAAAGTTTTGTTCTTCGCATATATTTTGGAAAATATCCTTTGCAAAGCTATCCCCCATCAGAACCTTACTATGCTCGTACAACCTATCAATACTTAGCTTAGGTAACGAAATACGAAAATCAAAAAAACGGTTAAGATACTTTCCGCTGCTAAAGTTATTCCCATACACTTTACTTATGGTATGTTGTAATTCCATCGTATTAACGGAAAACACAAACACTATGTTTTCATTAGAAAAATAATGCTTGATGCGCTCTAACATTTTAACTGCAAAGGTGGGGCTACAACGCTCCAACTCGTCTATAAAGATTATTAACTTGCTGCCGCGTTCAGGTAATATTTCTGCAAAAAAATCGCGAATGCTTTGAGCGGCACCTTTCTTTGCACGTATGCCTTGAAGCATGTCGGTACTTTTAATAAGATCCTTAACATTAACTCCGCAAATGGAATGAACAATTCCCGAGATACTCTTAGTAAGGTTGATTTCTGAGTTCTTTAACCTATCGTCCTCATTGAATATATTGACAATGCAAAACAATAAAGAAAGTAGCGGATCATCATCGCTGTCATTTTCCCAAGCATCGTAGTATACGGGAATGGGTAAGATTTCTTCCAATTTCTCTCTAGTATTAGCGGGGATTTTCAACAGTATCATTTCATGATTTT
>CAYJPI010000376.1:0-2479 GCA_964372005.1 uncultured Oscillospiraceae bacterium
GCCTTTTCGATGCGTTCGGTCGGCACGCAGTACGACAAGCGCAGGTAAGTGGGGCAACCCATGTCCTCGCCCGAGCAGAGAAGAAGACCGAGTTTCTTAGCGCGATCGCAGAAAGCGTTTGCATCACCGCCGGGAGCGCCGAAGAAGAGATAGAACGCGCCGTCGGGACGCGCGCAGGTGTAGCCCATCTTGGTAAGGCTATCGTATAGAAGGTCGCGGTTGCGCTTGTAGATAGTGAGATCGGGCATTACATCGACGCACTTTTCTATCACGCGCTGATATAGAGCGGAAGCGCACACATGCCCTGAAATTCGTGCCGCACCGACGATCGCGCACCAAACGTCGCTGTAATCGGTAACGGTTTTCGGAACGAGCAACCAGCCTATGCGCTGGCCGGGGAGCGAGAGCGACTTACTGTAAGAATAGCACACGATGGTGTTATCATAAATAGAGGGAACCCACGGAACATCAACACCATAGGAAAGCTCACGGTAGGGCTCATCGCAGATAAGATAAATGGGATGGCCGTACTCGTTCGATTTTTCGGTGAGTAGCTTTGCAACGGCTTCGATCGTTTCACGGCTGTAAATAACGCCCGAGGGATTGTTTGGCGAGTTGATGATTACCGCCTGTGTGTTCTTGCTTATGCTCTTTGTAAGTGCATCGATATCCACCTGGAAGCTCGGGATATCGGCAGGTACCATCACGAATTTACCGCCATTGGATTCGGTGAAAACTTGATACTCCGGGAAGAAAGGCGCGATAGCTACTATTTCGGAGTTTTCGTCAACGATCAATGCACGAATGCACGCGATGAGCGCCGGTGCCGCACCGCTTACGAGCAAGATCTGATCTATGCCATAGTCGGTAGAGAATCTACGGTTGAGCGAATCGATGATTGCACGGCGTGCGCCTTCACCGCCCACTGCGCTTGTGTAGCTGTTAAGCGCTACGTCGTTTCCTTCTTGGAGAAGTTCCTCAATCGCCTTGCGAACTTCCGTCGGGGCGGGGGTGCTGGGGTTACCCAAAGTGAAGTCGAGCACGTTTTCGGGACCGATCTCTTTTGCGAGCTGTAGCCCATACTCAAACAATTCCCTGATTGCGGAGCGTTTTGCGCCTACTGAATAGCTTGTCTTTGATACCATGATTTCTCTCCTTTGTTTTGATGTCGGCTTATATTTCCTATATAAATATGTTATGCCCTCATGCGCGGTTTGTCAACGCTATCTCGGTATAATCTGAAAATATATCCTTTTTTCGTGCGAATGGTGTGATTAACTCTGTTTTTTGGGTATAATATAGTTAGACAATACAGCAAAAGAAAGGGGTACATTTATGGATTTGAAGGGTACAAGAACAGAAGCTAATTTGATGGCGGCATTTGCGGGAGAATCACAGGCACGCACAAAGTACACATATTATGCTTCGCGCGCCAAGAAAGATGGTTACGAGCAGATAGCACAGCTTTTCCTCGAAACCGCAGAGAACGAAAAAGAACATGCTAAACTTTGGTTTAAGCTTTTGCATGATGGAATCCCGTCGACCGAGGTTAACCTAAAGGATGCCGCCGCCGGAGAAAATTTCGAGTGGACGGACATGTATGCCAAGATGGCCGAGGAAGCACGCGCCGAAGGTTTCGTTAAGATTGCGGCCATGATGGACGGAGTCGCGGCGATAGAAAAACGCCACGAAGAACGCTATCTCGCGCTTCTCAAGAACATCGAAGAGGGAAAAGTGTTCAAGAAGGACGCACCTGTAGCATGGCAGTGTGCAAACTGCGGACATGTCCACGATGGCGAAAAAGCGCCCGGGATCTGTCCCGTATGCGACCATCCGCAGTCGTTCTTCCAGGTGCTGGCCGAGAACTACTAAGGTCGAAGAGCTACGAGGTCTACGCGGTCTACGAGGGTTACGCAAGGGGCTTTGCCCCTTGACCCCACCAAGGGATTTCATCCCTTGGATCCCTTATTGCGGCCGCTTCACGGCCTTTAACTTTAGAATCATTCATAAAACGACCTCTTCGATTATGAAGAGGTCGTTTGAGTTTTGTTGTATTGTTTATTCCCCCCCCGAACCGTGAAACGGTTCGGAAAAAGGGGTCAAGGGGATGAAATCCCCTTGCAGGGGTACGATAGGGGACAGCGTCCCCTATCGTACCCCTATCGTATCCCAAACGTACTTACAGCGACTTCAGGACGCCGGTTTCCTCGTTGAAAGCGTCGATGAGCGCATCGATGTCGGCGGCCTGCGAGTGGATACCACCCCAGTACGCGTCGTAGTCGAACCACTGGGCGTTGAGCTCTTCGGCGGTTTTGCCCTGCTGCTCAACCCAGGTGTAGTACTTGAGATGATGTGCGCGCTTGCGAGCGGCGTAGGTCCACTCCTCCATGTTATCGGTGCGCACGCCGTGCATATGCTCATAGTAATCGGCGGCCGCGGTGACGGTACGGTAAGCGCCCTGCTGTTCGTTGAGCTCTTC
>CAYJPI010000377.1:0-2474 GCA_964372005.1 uncultured Oscillospiraceae bacterium
CCGTGGGGAGCGATGCACAGGTGTCCTCTTCAATTTCGAACCCCTTCTTTGCAAGGAATTCCTTGATATCGCGTGCGGATTTTTCCTCTTGCATTGCCACTTCGGCATAGTCCTTGATGCGCATAGCAAGCGCCTTCACATCATCAAAATGTGCTTTTATGCCGGATGCAATTACATCTTTCATAATTGTGTCATCCTTTCCTTGTTTTTCTTTGGGAGAATATTATTTGCGAACCTTGCGGAAAACTTCTGCAAGCCTTCTTACACCTTCTTTAAGGTTTTCTGCGCCATTTGCGGTAAAGTTGAGGCGCATGGTGTGGCGGCCGGATCCATCCGCATAGAAGGAAGCGCCGGGAATGAAGGAAACTTCCGCATCGAGCGCATCTTTCAAGAGGGCGGTGGTATCTACATATTCGGGGCAGGTAACGAAGAGGAACATGCCGCCATCGGGCACGGTGTATGTGAATCCTTCGGGGAATTCCTTCTCCATGGCTTCAATGAGTACATCACAGCGTGCTTTGTATGCATCCTTCAATGTATCGATGTGCGCCTCAATATCGAATGATTTAAGCAATTCGCGCACCTGAACCTGCGCGAATTGATTGGATTGCAAATCCGCACCTTCCTTGATCTCTTCGATACGGTCGATGAACTCCGGATCATCCGCAACGATGTAGGCGATACGTAGGCCGGGACACAAAATCTTGGAGAAAGAACCGAGATAAATTACCTTCCCCTTGGTATCGAGCGTTTTCAAAGTGGGGATGAACTCACCGCGGAAGCGAATTTCGCCATACGGGTTATCCTCCATGATGTAGATGCCGTCATACTCGGGGCGGCTCATCAGTTCCAGGAATTCTTGGCGGCGAGATAGCGGCCATGCTTTACCTGTGGGGTTTTGGAAATTGGGGATCACATACACAACCTTTGTATCCGGGTTTTCATCGAGCGCTTTTTTGAGGCAGTCGATGCGAATGCCGTATTCATCGGTATCCACGCCCACGATGTTCGGCTCATAAGGTAGGCTTGCATTCAATCCGTCGAGATAGCTCGGCTTTTCGATGAGAATGGTTGCGCCCGGGTCGATAAGCGCCGTCGCGGTGAGCGCGATTGCCTGCTGACAGCCGGTGGTTACCATTATGTTGGCCGCGCTAATGTTCACGCGCTCGTTCTTGTTGAGCCTTGCCACGAGCAGATCCACAAGTTCCTCATCGCCACGTGTAAGCCCATATTGAAGCGCTTCTTGGCGCAAGGTTTCGCTTGCAAAAATCGTATCGGTGGCAACCTTGAGTGCCTCGGCCGGGAAGAGCGAAGCATCGGGCAAGCCTCCCGAAAGTTTAATCAAATTGGGGTTCTTTCTCGCGGATATTTCGGTTGCTACGTCACGTATCACCGATCCTCTAACGACTTTCATTCTTTTTGCGTACTGCATGTGTGTCCTCGCTTTCCATATTATATTATTGCAAATTGGGCATGGCATTCTATTCATTAGAATAGCATTCTATTAATGTGGTAAAAATAAATGTATTTCGCTATTTGAAACACATACGCTTGATTTAAAACCAATATAATACATGTAAGCCAACATGTCAAGTGAGTTTTTATGATATATTATAGATGAACCTACGTGATGTTTCTACTGATTTTCTCGCAAAGGACCTTCAGCCTTGCCACAATGTTATCCACCCCGATGCTGTGCATATTATCTACAAACCCGCTTACACTCATAGCCATAACCGCATATCCTTTGGCATTAAGTACCGGGCAACCCACACAAAATAGGCCTTTTTCCTGCTCTTCATCATCTATCGCATAGCCGCGGCTACGCACAAGCATCAGTTCATCCATCACCTTCGCGGGATCGATGATGGTTCTGGGCGTATATGGAATCATTTTTGTTTGCGACAATTTGTCTAAGGATAAATCCTCGGAAAAGGCCGCGAGCGCCTTTCCAACAGAGGAACAATTGCATTCCGATGTTTGCCCAACGATTTCCGAGAGGGATAAGGCCCTGTTGCGGCTTTTCGCATGGTAAATGGTAACTGAATAATACCCATCCTTACGGGAATTATCGCGAACGGAGATGTTCACGGTCTCGTTAAATTCCTCGCTCAACGCATCGGCTATCGGTTTTACAATGCTGAGCATCGTTTCATATTGCGTGATGGATTGCCCCATTAGGTATAGCTTGAGGCCTAGGCTATATTTGTTCGTTTCCGGATTTTGGTGCACATATCCACGGGCTTCAAGCGTTGAGATTGCTCTATATACCGTACTTTGGTATTCTCCTATCTCGCGGGCAATTTCATTGACCCCCATTGCGCGTCCTTTTTCGTACAGAACCTCCATAACTTGCAAAGCACGGTCTATTGCCGTTACAGTTACAATCGCTTTACCCTCTTGTAGATTCGCCATATCTTCTTACCCTCTCCGCCTCATGTACACTTTATTTCATTACCATGCTATGTATGCGA
>CAYJPI010000378.1:0-2467 GCA_964372005.1 uncultured Oscillospiraceae bacterium
TACATCGAAAAACAACAGGAAAAGAAAGATCTATTTCAAAGTAAGATCTACGCACACGTGATGAACAAGTGATTTTCCGCATGAAATGCGGTATAAACATAAAAGGAGATTGGACAAATGGATTTCAAAAGCAAGATTCGTAACATCCCCGATTTTCCTAAGGAAGGCATAATGTTCCGCGATATCACCACACTCTTGAAGGATAAGGAAGCATACAAGGCTCTCATCGATGTGATTACGAAATCGCTGGATGGAAAGAATGTGGATATCGTAATTGGCCCTGAGGCGCGCGGTTTCGTTGTCGGCTCGGCGGTAGCATATGCCGTGGGGGCAGGATTTGTGGTTGCAAGAAAGCCCGGAAAGCTGCCCTACAAGACCAACAGATATGAATATGGGCTTGAGTATGGCACGGATGTGCTCGAAATTCATGCGGACGCGATTGAAAAAGGCCAACGAGTGGCTATCATTGATGACTTGCTCGCGACGGGCGGTACTGCCCTTGCTACGGTAAAGCTTATCGAGGAATCGGGCGGCGAAGTTGTGGCGCTTAGATTTGCAATTGAGCTTGAAGATTTGGACGGCCGAGAAATACTAAAAGATTATGATGTTGACGCAGTGATGAAATTTTAGTAAAATGAAGGTCAACATCTAAAATTTTGTCGAAAGGTGGTGATTGCGGTGAGCGAATTGTACGAAATGTGTAGAAAAAAGTTCTCGCATTCCCAGTTGGCGCGCCTTGAAAAGGCAATCGCTTTCGCCGAGGATATACATAAGGATCAAAGGCGCGAGTCCGGAGAACCGTATTTCATACATCCCGAGTCGGTTGCGAAGATGCTTTTCGACTTTGGGATGGATGCAGATACCGTAATTGCAGGGCTTCTTCATGATGTAATTGAGGACGGCAAGGATATTTCACCCGAATATGTAGAATCACTGTTCGGTAAAGATATCGCGGTTATGGTTGACGGTGTAAGTAAGCTTACAAAGAGCGGCACGCAAGATTACATCACTAAAGAAGAACAGCAGGCAGAGAACCTTCGAAAGATGTTCCTTGCTATGGCAAACGATGTACGAGTTGTTATTATTAAGCTCGCAGATCGATTGCATAATATGCGTACGCTCGAATATTGCAGAACCGATAAGCGCGCGAGAAAAGCTAAAGAAACGCTCGATGTATATGCGCCTTTGGCGCATCGCTTCGGTATGGGTGCGCTAAAGGGTGAACTTGAGGATCTCTCGTTCATGCACATGCTTCCCGATGAGTATGAAAAGCTCAAGCTCGCTATTGCGCCTGAACAGCAAGCGCGCATGGAGCTTCTTTCGGATGCTATTAACATGATACAGGAGCAGCTCGAGATGTCAGGCATAGATGCTGAGCTTAATGGCAGACCCAAGCATCTATACAGCATATACCGAAAGATGGTGAAGCAAAATCGCCCTCTTGAAGAGATTTACGATCTCATCGCCATAAGAATAATCGTTCATTCGGTGAAGGATTGTTATGCCGTGCTTGGAATAATACACTCGCTTTGGAAGCCCATGCCGCGTAGATTTAAAGATTATATCGCAATGCCCAAAACGAATATGTACAGGTCGTTACATACCACGCTTTTCGGTGCGGGCGAAGCATTGCCCTTCGAGGTGCAGATCCGTACTTTTGAGATGCACAGAACAGCGGAATACGGTATCGCGGCGCATTGGATGTACAAGGAAGGGCGTGGCGCACAGGATGACCTTGATTCAAAACTTGCATGGTTGCGCCAGGCAATATGAGGACGATTCGTCCAACGCGAAGGAATTTGTTGAAAACATAATGAAGGATTTCTTCACGGAATATGTTTTCGTTTTGACACCTCACGGAGAAATACTCGACCTACCAACGGATTCGACACCGCTCGATTTCGCGTATCGAATACATACCAAAGTTGGGCATCATTGCCAGCATGCGAAGGTTAACGGCAGTATGGTGAGGCTTGATTACAAGCTTAAAACCAATGATGTGGTTGAGATAATTACATCGCAAAATCAAGTTGGGCCGAGTAGAGATTGGCTCAACATCGTAAAGACGCAGAATGCCAAAACGAAGATTCGCCATTGGTTTAAAAAGGCCAATCGTGATGAAAACGTGCAAAAAGGCAAGGAGATGCTCGAGGCCGCGGCGAAAAGGCATGCACAGCATATCAGCTCGCTGATGAAACCGGAGTACTACAAGGAAATACTAAAGCGCTACAATATGGCGAGCGTTGAGGATATGTACGCTACCATCGGATATGGCGGAATTGCTACCGGCCAGGTTCTTCACAAGTTGATGGATCAACATCGAAAAGAAGAAAAGGCGGCGGCTCAGGCTGAGAAGTTAAAGAAACTTCAAGATGGTGAAACATATGTGCCAAAGCCCACCGCCCAGGGAAGCCGAGGTGTAATAGTGCATGGAGAACCCAACATGGTGGTGCGCTTTGCGCAGTGC
>CAYJPI010000379.1:0-875 GCA_964372005.1 uncultured Oscillospiraceae bacterium
TGATCCCGTGGTGGGGGTGTTTCCCGGGGGGGGGGGCGGGGTGGGGGGGGCGCGGGCCCGCGCCCCTCGCGTAACCCCTCGCCCCCTCTACCCCTTGCCGCCGAGTGCGCGCTCGTAGAAGAACATGTACTGCTGAATGATGCCGGCAAAGCCTGCATAGATGGCAGGGTCAAAAGAGCCGCCGTAACGGTTGTTGATGACACGCTCAATCCAAACATCGATGGGGAAGGCATCAAGGCGATGATAACCAAAGAGCATGACGCATGACGCGACCTTCTTGCCGACACCGGGGAAGCTCATGAGCGCATCCAAGAGCGAGGCTTCGTCAAGGCCTGAGAGCCGGTCAAGGTCGACCTCGCCGGAGGCGACCATCTCGGATGTGCGCTTGATGTAGGGAGCACGGTAGCCTAGTCCGCATGCGACAAGCTCGTCCATGGAAAGCGAAGCTAATGCCTTGGGCGAGGGGAATGCGCGCGCCAAACCATCGGCGATTGGCTCGCCTGCGCATGCGCAAAGCTTGTCAACGCCGGTCATGATCCCTGCAATGCTCTTGCGCTGAGAGAGTATGAATGTGATGAGCATCTCAAACGGCTCCTGGCGAAGTATCCGTATCCCACGGCTGAACTCGGCGGCCGCGGTTAGGAATGCGTCGTCGGGGTCGATGGCGCGAACATATTCGCCGTAATCGGCATCCAGATGAAAGTAAGGGAGCCATAGCTCGGCCGCCTCATCCTCGGTGCAGTTAAGATGAACCTTACCCTCGTCGCGCACATCGATGGTGAGAAGCCTGTTCTTGGCCACGAGCGAAAAAAAACCGTCCTCCGCTTTACGCAGGCGAAAACACTGGCCGCTTCTTGCAATCTTGTCAATATCAA
>CAYJPI010000379.1:885-1387 GCA_964372005.1 uncultured Oscillospiraceae bacterium
ATAGTATAATGTTTCATGCTATTATTAGAACATATAAATACAGCTTGCGTCAAGTCGATGTATATCGATTGCGCAAAAAAGGATATTATGGCAGGATTATATGTGCACATACCATTTTGTGCCCAAAAATGCAGATACTGTGATTTCCCTTCGTATGCAGGGGAGGCTTCGCGCGTGCCGAGCTATGTGCGCGCGCTTATGGTCGAAATAAATGCACGCTCAAAGGAATTTGAGGGCGTGAATGTGTCAACCGTTTTTATAGGCGGCGGGACTCCATCCCTGATTGATGCGCGCGAGATTGCAGCTGTGCTCAAATGCTTGAATGATGGATTCAAGATTGATTCCGATGCGGAAATCACCATCGAAGCGAACCCGGGAACACTTACGAATGATAAGCTTGATTTATACCGAGATGCAGGGGTGAATCGCTTGTCGATGGGGCTTCAAAGCGCGAGCGATGAGCTACTTCAAAACCTTGGGCGCATTCACACCCGTAAAGATT
>CAYJPI010000379.1:1397-2452 GCA_964372005.1 uncultured Oscillospiraceae bacterium
GCATATGCTATGGCTTTGAAGGCAGGATTTTCAAATATCAACGTCGATGTGATGCATGGGCTTATGAACCAAAGCGTGGATGATTACCTTAAAACACTTGAGTATGTGGGGAGTTTTGCGCCAACTCATGTTTCGGCATACGCTTTGATCGTGGAAGAACACACACCGCTGTATGATGATGTTATCGGCAAAAAAGTTATGCTTCCCGATGCGGATACCGTCGCAGATATGCAGGATGCAGGCATAGCTTTCCTTGAAAAGTCGGGATATGAACGCTACGAAATATCGAATTTCGCGAAGGGTGGATTTGAGTGCCGCCATAACAAAAACTATTGGCAAAACGGGGATTACATTGGCTTCGGGCTTGGTGCGCACTCTGCCATGCATGTTGGCGGTAGATTCGTGCGCTTTAGTAATCCACATGCATTTGATGAATATGCGAAAGCGGTGGAGCTTCCGTGCGAATTTGAGGAAATACCACATGAGGAGGAGATGTTTGAAACGGTGATGCTCGGCCTTCGAATGTGCGATGGCTTTTCGCTATCCGGTTTTCTTGCTCGCTTTGGCAAAAAGTTTGAGGTGCACTATGCATCGGCTGTGGATAAGCTCAAAAAAAGCGAGCTTCTTCGTGTGGACGAAAAACGCGCTTTTTTGACAGCTAAGGGTATGGATTTGCAAAACACGGTGCTTATGGAGTTTCTCGGGTAGTTTATAATGAAAGCAGGGACAGTATGCCATCAAAAATAATGGCATACAGGTACATTTGCAACGTCATAACACCGTATCCGCCCAAGAGCCCCGTTACTAAGCGGCGTGGATTGGTTGATGGGAGTATTTCCTTAAACTGCAGTAGCCAATCGATAAGCATTATGGACGATAAAACGAAGCAGTAGAATATGCTTACCCTGTATACGAAAAACATAATCACAGCCGCTATTGACGCAAAAAATACGCCCGTACAGCGTGCGCATACGGGGAATTGAATGCCGCGAAAAAAGAAACTTCGCTCCGCCATTTGATGGCATCCGAGACGGTTTCCGAACCGCATCAACATA
>CAYJPI010000380.1:0-2450 GCA_964372005.1 uncultured Oscillospiraceae bacterium
TTGCGATAGTTGATCGTTAGCCCGTGATAAGCTCCAATATCTCTCTTGCGAACATGATAATGATGCCGCCGGCGAGCGTCATAAACGCATTCGCGCGCTGCTGTGGATCGTGACCTTTGAGCGACAATCCGAGCTGTACAACGCCGAAACCTATGAGAATCAGCCCGATTGCGCGGATCAGCGCAAAGACGAAGTCGGATAAATTCGTCACGATCGCCAAGGGGTCATCGTTGGCGAAAACGGGAACAGCGAGTGTCAAGCAAATCGCGATAGTGATGCAAAG
Source organism: uncultured Oscillospiraceae bacterium (assembly GCA_964372005.1). Classification (GTDB taxonomy): domain Bacteria; phylum Bacillota; class Clostridia; order Christensenellales; family CAG-138; genus CAYPKG01. The sequence goes on from CAYJPI010000380.1 coordinate 284, forward strand.
TGCGAGTATTTTCCTTGTTCTTTTCTTCATGTTGTGTACTTCCTTTCAAATTTAATTGTAGTAGAGGGGTTCTTCAAGAAGGTCGTCCATGTCTAAGATTTCGTAGTCGTTGAAGCGTTCGGGATCGAGGATGACATCCTCTTTTGCACGAGCTGCAACTGTGTGATCATAAGGCTCTGCGCCGCCATCGACCGTGTGCTTGATGTTCGGATGCGCAAGCAAATCATATTTTTCATCGAGCATTGGGCGCTCGCCGCGAAGCAAGAGAATCGCGTACCGATTGTCGAGCATCCGCACCTCATCCGGCTGTAAAAGTTCACGCCCGGTCTGTTGATCGTTGACGGAATAACTGCCATTTCGTCCCTTCGTGTGGCCGTAGGTATGGGTGTCCAAAGTCTCCTTCCCGAGCGACTTTGAGAGGTATTCGTGTGTGCTTTGTTCATTACCCCCGAGGTATAAAAGTGTGTCGCAATTGCCTATCAGACTCTCGTGATTATCCTTGAAAAGCGCCTTTAACTGGGCAATGTTCTGCACTATGATGCTCACGGAAATTTCGCGCGAACGCATCGTGGCAAGCAGCTTTTCGAAGTCATCGGGGAGAGCCACATTGGGGAACTCGTCGAGTATTCCATGCACATGCACAGGCAATCTTCCCCCATATTTGCGGTCGGCCAAACCATACAAAACTTGGAAACATTGCGTGTACAGCATGCCCACGAGATAGTTCATCGAGGTATCGCTGTCGGGGATGCAGCAGAACAGCGCGACCTTCTTTTCGCCCAAATCCTCAAGCCGCATTTCATCGCAAGCGGTGAGTGCGGCGACCTGCGGAAGGTTGAAGGCCGCAAGGCGAACCCCTGCCGACACTAAGATTGACTTGGCCGTCTTGCCTGCGGATTTGCGGAAAATCTGATATTGCTTCAGCGCGATGCTGTCCGGGTCGATGCTCTCAAGCTCCTCGAACAGCACATCGAGCGGACTTTTGTAGTTTTCGTCCTCTTCTTTTGGATCCGCACATGCAATCATCTCGAGGATCATCGACATGCTCTGCTCGCTCTCGGGAGCGTATTTCACAAGGTAAAGCATGAGGGCTTGGAGGAGCGCGGTTTCCGCTTTATCCCAAAAAGGGTCAGACGAACTCGCATTCTTTGGCGTGGTGTTTTTGATAAAATTGCTTATCAATTTAAGGATATCTTTGTCGTCCGTGACGTATCGGAAGGGGTTGTAACACATCGATGCGGCAGGGTTTATTAGGTCAAAAACCCGTATTTCATACCCCTGTTTTTTGAGCAAATGCCCCGTAGAACGGAGGATTTTTAGCGATAGGTAGCCTTTGAAGTAATCTCCGGCTTTTCCCCCGCTTCACACCGTGCATGATAGTTTCCCATCACACGGCGTTCCATCAATATTTACCTATTTGTACGTATTTCACTTAAACCTGCGAGCCTACGCATTTTATTCAAGCGAGAAGTGTTTAGCGTGCAATGTTGCAGTGCATTTAAGTATTTTTCTATGGTTTCTTTTTGTGTGGCATGTACCAGTTTATGTGCATTATATGTGAGAAGTGCTAAGTTCTTATACTTATCACTTCCTTGCATTGAAATCGGCACAATATGGTGAACCTCTATGTCGCCAAGCATTAACGGTTGCCCCGTAATGGCGCATTTGCCGCGCTGTGCAACGTAGAGTGATATGCGATTATCATTCAGCTCGGTGCTTCTTCCCACAATGGGATTTTTAAGAAGTCCCGATAGAACGCTTGGGCTTATCGCCTTTTGCATATCATGGATTTTTGCCCTTCCTTCCTCGGTGTAATTACAAATCGCCTGTGAAAAACACATGGGCGGTGTTGTTTTTACCCCGTTGATTGGGAATAATGCCATGTCACAAAGGTAGAATATCTTTCCCGTAAAGTCCCCATAGTAATTCTTAAATGCTTCGCTTTTTCTTCCTTGGCTGTTGCGTTTGTTCTTCGTTCTGCATAATAATGTCTTTCTGACGTCGAAAGCGATTCGGTCAAAGTCAATGTATACATTCGTTGCACATTTGTAGTAGTTATGAAATCCAAGCACCGCGGCATTGAATCTCATCACATTCCATTGATTTGGCGATTTGCTCATATCATGGATGTGCTTTTTAATGTTATCCTTGCATTTGTTAAATGCTT
>CAYJPI010000381.1:0-2420 GCA_964372005.1 uncultured Oscillospiraceae bacterium
ACCGCTTACGCCGGGGATAACCATCGTCGAGGCGGCGATGAAGCCGAGCACAGTGGCGAACAAGGCGAACAACGGGTTTGGCTCGAGAGAGAGATTGAGCATCTTATTTCCCGATGCTACGGGTAAAAGAAGCAAAAACAACAGCGTTAGGAGCAGTAAAAACACATGCCTCAAACGAGTTTTGTCTTTTTTTACGGCATTGAAGAGCATGGGAAGGGCACTTAATATCATACCGATGAATACCCCGACCGTAGCTGTTGGGAAGCGCGTCATCGCCATTTTTACGACGATTGAGAACGCAATTATACCAAGAAGTGTGCCTATCGCATATGGTATGAGCGCGCGGCCGGTTTTAAGCGAACTGTTCTTGCGTGCGGTTGTGAACGAAAGTATATCATCGTAAATTCCCATGGACATGGCCATAGACCCGCCGCTAACGCCGGGCACAACTACGGACATACCTATCAAGCAACCTTTGAAGAGTTTTTTTAGAACGTTCACAAATTCGCTCATTGCGCAGTACTTCCTACCTACGATTATTGTTCTTCCATTTCCATTTGCGATATACTCGTATCGCATCCGGATAGAAGAAAAGTGCAAGGTTTACAAGCGAGAGTAGCAGCGATACGCTCGTTGCAAAAGTCCCTCCGATAAAGGCGATAATGTAGAGAATCACATTGAATATCGCGAGATATTTCATCTTTACCACTATCGCGAAGAACAAGCGTATCTCATAATCGGGGTACAACAGCGCGAAGGCAAAGAAAATTGAAAGGTTCAAATATTCGTTCGTGCCGTATCCCGTTAGTAGTGCACCGAGGATCACGCATAATGCCCCGATGAGATAGAATAGCGTGAAACGGAAGCTGCCCCAGGTGTTTTCAAGCGCTGTACCGAGCATGTAATAAAAGTAAAGGGAGAAGAACGCCCATAGGATGCTCGTGGTCGGGGGGATTGCCAAAAACGTTACGAGCCTCCACACTTCGCCGCGCATTACCGCGTTCATATTCAATGACAGAAGCGAAAATATATTCATCCACGAATTAAGAAAATTTAAAATGAATACCGCCGCCATTGCCATCACGACATAAAACATTAGGTTTTTAATGGCAAAGCGGGAATATTTGCGTTCCAGCTTTGATAGCAAAGAGTTCATATTTTTAGGGATCCTCCTGTGTTTCATTCCGCAGAGCGGAACGATTTTTTCTCGAATATTTACATTTATGTCCATACAAGGCGTGGACAAAACATCCATTCTTATGTATTATATGATGAGTAGAGGAAAAGAACAAGTTTTTTTCCTTTCCGCCGCAACTGTATATATGTGAACGCTGATGGGAATACATGCATCATTCTCCCATAGCATGAACCGCGGCGATATAGCATGTAAGTGCTATGTGAAAAAATGGAGGTAAGTTTTGATACGAAGGATCGTTATGGTATGCATCGCTTTAATGATGGGCTTAAGCGGCTGCGGAGCGGCCGAAGAACCCGATATGAGCATGCAGGAACAAACCGAGACAAGAGCGCATATGGTGAGCACGGCGAATGAGGCGGCCTTTATGGTGGAGGAACTCTCGTTCGAATCGACGCCTACGCCCAAGCCAACCCCCGCACCTACGCCAACACCTGAGCCGACACCATCTTTTGAGGTGGAACAGATGCAGAGCGAGGAAGGCTACATAAAGGGTGGAGAGGTTAATTTGCGCTCGGGACCTACAACGGCACATGAAATAGTTACGGTGCTGGATCGCGCTACGATAATAGAAATAACCGGCGCGAGCGGAAACTGGTATCGAATAGAGGCCGAGGGCGAGGAAGGGTTTGTAAGCGGCGAATTTGTAGGCTTTGGCGCTGTACCAACGCCAACACCCACTCCGAGGGCATATGAAGTTGAGGATATCTCATCGAAGGATGGATTTGTAAATGTAGGCGAGATAAATTTACGAGCCGGCCCCGGAACGGATTTTGGCGTTTTGGGCGAGTTTGAACGCTACGATGAATTGCGCGTAACGGGTAAAAGCGGCGACTGGTATCGCGTTAAGTGCGATGGCGAAATAGGTTACATGGTTCAAAAGTATGTGGAGTTTGGAATATCGCCCGCCACAGTGGATTCGGCGGGATCATACACCGCGGCGGATGTGCTTTTGGCATCACAGCTTGTGTATCATGAAAGTGCAAAGGGCAATGAAGAAGGCTATCGCGCCGTTGCAAGCGTAATATTAAATCGCGTGGAGTCATCGCAATACCCCGATTCGGTGGAGAGCGTGGTGTTCCAAGGCAATGGGGCACAGTTTAGCCCGGCCGATGATGAGATGGAAATTCGCATGACGGATCCGCCGTCGGCGGTGGTGGAAGCGGTGCAATATGTGTTTGAAAACGGGTCGATTTTCCCGTCGAACATCATGTACTTTCGAACC
>CAYJPI010000382.1:0-2399 GCA_964372005.1 uncultured Oscillospiraceae bacterium
CATTCAGCCAAATACTTAAGCGGAGCGTAGATAGCGAGGAGGCCGTAAAAAAATTCAGCCGCTTTGTTAGGATACTCGATTATGCGCTGATTACGGATTTGCTGACGGACATAACAAGGAACAATCCCATACAGTACATAAACTTCAACACACTTGGAGATGATTACTTTCAAAAGGCTCTCGCATCTACCGATGATCCGAGCGTGTACATCGTTATTTCCGACACCGGAAGCTCAACGAGTAGCTTTATTTCCGCATTTACGAACAAGCGATACAACCACGCATCGATTTCATTCGATGCCGATCTTGATACGATTGTGAGTTATAATGGCGGCGAGCGTGTTTATCCTCCCGGGCTTAATTCGGAGACAATAGCATGTTTCAAAAAGAAAAATGATGCTTCCCTCCTTATATATGAGCTTGAAATCACACCCGAGCAAAAGAAAAAGATGATAGACATCATACGAAAGATTGATAATGAGGGCAGTGCTTACAATTTACTCGGTTTGTTCGCAGATGTACCCATAAAACCCAATATCATGTATTGTTCGCAGTTCGTGTACAGCCTTTTGGATGCCGTTGATGCCGTTTACTTCAAGCGGCGCACCAAAAAGATTTACCCCACAGATTTTGTGGAACTTGATTATTATAGGAAGCTAAAATTTAAGCAAAAAATATCATTTAAAAAAAAGGAGGAAAAAGGATGAATCGCGATGTTATATTGACGGATGGTGCAACAGGGACTTGCCTCTGGGATCGAGTTGAGGAAAAGAAGGCAGTATGGCACTACAATATGGAGTGCCCCGATGTAGTGAGGGGCTTACATGAAGATTACATCAAAGCGGGAAGTGATTTCATCTTCTCCAATACCTTCGGCGCTAATGGTCCATCGGTCGCGCCAAGTGGCTATAGTGTTGAGGATGTTGTTCGCGCCGGAGTTCGTATCGCTAAGGAAGCGGTAGCCGGCACCAATGTAAAGGTTGCACTCGACATTGGCCCATTATCCGAACTTTTAGAGCCCTATGGCGAGCTTACTGAGGAAGAGGCCGAGCAATACTACATAGAGCAAATCGGTAGCGGCATGAAGGAAAACCCCGATATGATAGTACTGGAGACATTCTTTGATGCATCGATGCTTGCCATCGCGGCTAAAGTAGCACGCAATTACGATGTGCCCTTGCTTTGCTCAATGACTTTTGAGACGAAGGGCAAGTCCATTATGGGGCATTCCCCCGAACGCATGATGGAAGAAATCGAGCCCTACTCCCCCGATATAATCGGCTTGAATTGTTCGCTTGAACCTTTGGAAGCTATCGATTTGTTGAAAAATTTCCTCGACATGACCAAAGTACCCCTGTTCTTAAAGCCCAATGCAGGCAAGCCCGGCACGGACGATTCGGGTGAAATGCTAAAGATGGATGCAGAGTCATTCGCGCGAGATATCGTGACATTCCCCGAAGGCAGGAAGCTGTACATCGGTGGTTGTTGCGGATCCGATCCCGAGTATATCGCATGCATCAGAAGAAATTTGAATGCGTAGGTAAGGGCATCGTACATAAAATTGCCGGGATATTCGCCGTATCCAACTTGTTTGGATGCGGCTAGCGTGTCAAGAAAGTGTTCTTCGAACACTTTCTTGAGTTTTTTCACGGCGCACCGGTCGCCGAAGCCGGATTGAAAGCTACCATGCCTTAATCCGTGTAGGTTTCTTTCTTACGGTTTTTTTGACAGTCTGGCCGTATCCAACTTGTTGGATGCGGCATTTTTATGAGAACTGCGAGTTTTTTTATTATAAAAAACGCCTGTTTTACTGAGAAAAATGGAGCATTGCAAAAAAATCAAAAAAAATTAAAAAATAAATGCAATAAAACGAACCGCCCGTGCATTGACAAGATGAAAGGGCAAGAACGAGAAGAACCAAGCGAAGTAAGCGTTCACCTTTCAACAATAAAGCGAATAGATTTAAGGAGGATATAAACATGAAAAACAATTATAAGACAGAAGGTAGCAAGATTGGCCTAAGAGCAATCATCATCCCCACAACCATCGCACTTGCGATGAGCGGCTTCGTAGGATGTGCCGCAACACCGAGCACATCAATGGCAAGTGCAACTCCCCCGGTGCAAAGCACACCTGAGTTGGGTGAAGTGGCAATGACAATCGGCATTGATGTAAATCCCGGCTTACTCGTATCAACCGATGAACGTGGAAATGTTCTCTCAGTTGAAGCGACCAATGATGATGGCAGCGAAATCGCACTCAATGTTGATTACACCGGTAAGGAAGCCGACGATGTTATTGATAACATCATCGATGACTTGGTTAAGGAAGGTTACTTATCACAGGATCAAAACTCCGTATTGATCACCGTTAAAGGCACCTCCGACGAAAAGGAAGAC
>CAYJPI010000383.1:0-2393 GCA_964372005.1 uncultured Oscillospiraceae bacterium
ATCCAATTGACTTTCACGTCAACGCATGTTAAGCTCGACCTCGGCCATACTTGCATCGTTACTCGTCTTATTGACGGTGAATATATGCAGTACAGCCAGATTCTTCCTACTACCCACGAAACACGAGTTGTTTTTTCTCGTGTTGACCTGCTTGAAAGCTTGGAGCGCGCTACGCTCCTTTCAAACGAGATTATCGGCCGCATGGTAAAGCTTGTCATTACTAAGACGGACATGCACGTTATCGCGAACTCGGACATGGGCAACATCGAGGAAGAGCTAGAAGTAACTGTTATGGGCAGTGACATCACGGTCGGTTTCAATGCGCGCTATTTCATCGACATTTTGAAGTGCATCGACGATGAATTCCTCGCAATGAATTTTATAAACAATATTAGCCCTTGCGCGATAGAACAAATACACAGCAAGGATTCAATGTTCCTCGTTTTACCTGTACGTATGTAATGGTCACAAAAGAAAGGATGTTTTCATGAAAGAAAGAATTGTTGTGCTCGACTTTGGCGGGCAGTATAACCAGCTCATCGCACGCCGCGTTCGCGAGGCCGGCGTGTACTCGGAACTACTTCCCCATGGCGCAAAGATAGAGCGCATCAAGGGCGAAGTGCTGTCGGGAATAATCTTAACAGGCGGCCCCGATAGCGTGTATTTGGATAATGCAAAGGCCTGTTTGCCTGAGGTTTTCGAGCTTGGCGTGCCGGTGCTCGGCATCTGCTACGGCATGCAGTACCTCGCAAAAGTTTATGGCGGCGATATCGATAGAGCGGCTGTGAAAGAATACGGCCGCACCAAGATTGAGTTTGATAAGCACCCACTTTTCGAGGGCGTTAACTCGGATATCGTGTGGATGAACCATAACGATGCGGTAACAAAAGCACCCGAGGGTTTCACATCGATCGCACGTACTGTTGATTGCCCGGTTGCGGCTTTTGCGTGTGAAGAGAAGCAATTCTATGGCATTCAGTTCCATGCTGAGGTGAATCACACACCCGATGGATCGCTTATGATTGCGAACTTCCTCAAAAACATCTGCAAGCTCGATTGCGATTGGCGCGTTGAGAATCTATCAGCAGAGCTTATAGCCGCTGTGCAAAAACAAGTCGGTGACGGCAAGGTTATCGCAGGGCTTTCGGGCGGCGTTGACAGTTCGGGCGCGAGCGTGCTCGTGCATAAGGCGATCGGCAGTAATCTAACTTGCATATTCGTCGATCATGGCCTTTTGCGCAAGAATGAAGCCGAAGAGGTTATGGAATTTTACAGAGATTCGCTTGGCCTCAATGTCATCATGGTTAATGCAAAAGATCGTTTCCTCGGCAAGCTTGCAGGCGTAACCGATCCCGAACAGAAGCGCAAAATCATCGGCACGGAGTTCATTCGCGTGTTCGAAGAGGAAGCGAAAAAGCTCGGCGGCGCGGACTTCCTTTTGCAAGGCACGATCTATCCCGACGTTATTGAAAGCGGAACGGATAGCGCTGCGACCATCAAAAGTCACCATAATGTAGGTGGTTTGCCGAAAAACATCCTGTTTAAGGGGCTTGTTGAGCCGCTTCGCATGTTGTTTAAGGACGAGGTTCGCGCGCTTGGTGAAAGCCTTGACATCCCTCACCATCTCGTGTGGCGCCAGCCTTTCCCCGGGCCGGGTCTTGCTATTCGCGTGATGGGCGAAATCACCGAGGATCGCCTGCGCATCGTGCAGGACAGCGACTATATTTTCCGCGAAGAGGTAAAAATTGCCGGGCTTGAAGAAGCGATTTGGCAGTATTTCACAGTGTTTACGGGCGTGAGATCTGTCGGCGTTATGGGCGATGGCAGGACTTATGATTATGCGGTGGCCGTGCGTGCGGTTACATCCACGGATGCGATGACCGTCGAGTGGGCGGAGATTCCGTTCCCCGTGCTCAGAAGGATTTCGGAGAGGATTATCGCCGAGGTCGAGGGAGTTAACCGCGTGGTGTATGATATCACGAGTAAACCCCCGGGCACTATTGAGTGGGAGTAAGGTAGAAGATTAAGAAAAGCCCCGTTTTCGGGGCTTTTTTCAATATTTTCGAGTTTTAATACTGAGTATATTTATGGAATTTTTAGAAATATATTAGATTTAAGTATCTATATATCGCTTTAAAGCTGCTACTAATTGTTCTTTGTATTGATTAATGTCAAAAATATTTGAAATATCATATCTTACATATTTCTTATTTTCATCAGGAATGGTAATATATTTTACCTTTTCGCTATTTAAATGCAAGCGACATATACATTTTGTTGATTTGTTTTTATACAAAATACTCATGTAGTTTTCATTATCCTTATAGTGAATATCGGAATATTCCACAATTTCTGACAATAACATTTTCACAATTGAATATGCTTCAATTTCA
>CAYJPI010000384.1:0-2388 GCA_964372005.1 uncultured Oscillospiraceae bacterium
TCCCATCAGCCGAGGTTGTGAAGGAAATGGGCGTTTACTACGTGTAGGCGCTTCGCTTTCAAGAAAGTGATCTCTAAAGTAATTAATCTAAGGATGGAAACACCACAAGAGGGGTTGAAATCATCATCCCCCCTTTTGTGTGAATAAATTTAAGGGGTAAAAACATGCTCGATATCAAATTTGTACGAACCGATCCCGATGCCGTAAAGGCAAACATGGAAAAGAAATTCCGCCACGACAGCATTTTCCTCGTGGATGAGGTGCTCGCGCTCGACACCGAGTACCGCGAAGCAAAGACACGCGCGGATTATCTTCGCTCGCACCGCAACACCGTCAGCCGCGATATCGGGGGACTGATGAAGGCTGGCAAGCGCGACGAAGCCGAGCTTAAAAAGGCCGAAGTAAATGCGATGAGCGAGGAGCTTGCCGCACTTGAAGTGAAGGAAGTTGAGATTGCGCAGGCCATACGCGAGCGCATGATGAAGATACCCAACATCATCGACGACAGCGTACCCATCGGCAAGGATGACAGCGAGAACGTTGAGGTGGAGCGCTTCGGCGAGCCGATCGTTCCCGATTTTGAGATACCTTACCATGTTGAAATTATGGAGAACCTCGCAGGTATCGACCTTGACAGCGCGAGAAAAACCAGCGGCAACGGCTTCTACTATCTTTGTGGAGATGTGGCGAGATTGCACTCTGCTGTGCTTTCCTATGCGCGCGATTTCATGATTGACAGAGGCTTTACCTATTATATCCCCCCATACATGATCAGAAGTGAAGTTGTAACGGGCGTTATGAGCTTTGCCGAGATGGAAAACATGATGTATAAGATAGAGGGCGAGGATCTCTACCTCATCGGCACGAGCGAACACTCCATGATAGGTAAGTTTATCGACACTATTGTGGATGAAAGCAGCCTACCCCAAGCACTCACCAGCTATTCGCCCTGCTTCCGCAAGGAGGTTGGCGCACATGGCATAGAGGAGCGCGGCGTATATCGCATACATCAGTTTGAAAAGCAGGAGATGGTGGTGGTTTGCGCACCCGAAGAAAGCCCGATGTGGTTTGAAAAGCTCCACCAAAACACGGTTGATTTCTTCCGCACGCTCGATATCCCCGTGAGAACACTCGAGTGCTGTTCGGGCGACTTGGCCGACTTGAAGGTTAAGAGCATCGACGTTGAGGCATGGTCGCCGCGCCAGAAGAAATACTTCGAGGTGGGCAGCTGCTCCAACTTGGGCGATGCACAGGCTCGCCGCTTGAAAATACGCGTTAAGAGCAAGGAGAAGGGCACATACATCCCCCATACGCTCAACAACACCGTGGTTGCACCGCCGAGGATGCTTATCGCATTCCTTGAAAACAACATGAATGCGGACGGAAGCATAAAAATCCCCGAAGCGCTCAGGCCTTACATGGGCGGAAAAGCAACGATGGAAAAGAGGTAAGAGATGACTGAGATAGGATATTACAACGGTAAATTCGTTGACCGTGCGGATGCAAGCGTATCCTTAAACGACAGGGCGCTGTACTTCGGCGATGGAGTTTACGAGGTTACATATAATAGAAACCACATCCCCTTTGCGCTTGATGAGCACCTTGATAGGCTTTTCGACTCGCTGGAGTTCATGCGCATCGAATCGCCTATGACGCGCGAGGAGTACACCGAACTTTTCCGCGAGGCCGCAAAGCGCATCGATTCGGATAAGTCTATCACCTATTTGCAGATAAGCCGCGGCGTATATCCGCGCATGCATGCCTTCCCCCCGTCGGATGCGAAGCCCGGCGTAATGCTTTTTTGCGTGCCGTTCACGCTGGTGGATGTGAATAGCCCCATCAAACTGACCGTAAGGCCGGACACGCGCTGGGGACATTGCAACATAAAAAGCCTGAACCTCATCGGCAATGTTATGGCCGCCGAGCAGGCCGCCGAGAAGGGCGCGAAGGAGACGATCTTGCATCGCGACGGTGTGGTTACGGAATGTGCAAGCTCTAACCTATTCATCGTGGAAAACGGCGTGCTTCGAACCGCACCGAAGAGCAATTTGCTCCTTGGCGGCATCACTCGCAAGCATTTAATTGAACTTGCTTTGGAGCAGGGAATCCCCGTGAGGGAGGAAGCTTTCACCCTTGATGAGATGATGGCGGCTGACGAAGTTATCCTAACGAGTACGAGCACGCATGGCGCGCGCGTATATGAAATTGACGGCGTAAGCGTTGGCATGAAGGCGCAGGAAATAGCCGTGCCTTTACAAAACGCATATGCTAAGAAGCTTGAGCGTGAAACAGCCATATAAACTTAAACCTCGGGGCGCTACTATACAAAGTGGCGCCCTCAGAGTGTCAAAAAAGTGTTCTTCGAACACTTTTTTGAGTTTTTACACC
>CAYJPI010000385.1:0-2374 GCA_964372005.1 uncultured Oscillospiraceae bacterium
CCACAATCGAGAGCATATTGGACGAAATAATGCAATATACATGGGAATCATCCATAGATGAACAGTTGCACGAGCTAAAGGCCGGGATAGCCGCATACGACTATGACAAGGGGTTGGAGCATGCCCAAAAGATAAAGGAGCTAATTTAACCAAGCGACGGTTGCCCACATTATCATGCAATATCAGCTTTTTGAAGATGAACGGATACCGATCGAGTAGGCTAACTCACCCCATGTACGTAACCTCAAGTAGCATCAAGCCATGTGCGGGTGCGGTCGCTCCGGCGTCGGAGCGTTGATGCGTGGAAAGCGCCTGTTCGATGGCGGAAGGCGGAAGTATCCCCTTGCCTATATCAAGCATCGTCCCGACAAGTATGCGCACCATGTTATATAGAAAACCACTGCCTTCTACCTCATAGTGCAGGTACTCACCATCGCGTTTCCATACGCTTTCGTAAACGGTTCGAACGGTGTTCTCCATGCTCGTCCCCTGCGACATGAACGCACGGAAATCATGCTCACCTTCAATCTTCTTTGCCACCGCTTCCATGCTTTCTATGTCAAGCCTACCATGAACATGTAAGGCCGTGTTGCGTGTGAGTGCACGTGCATGCGGCGACAAAAGTATCGTATATCTGTACCGCTTACGTTTGGCGCTGAATCGCGCATGAAAGTCATGCTCTGTCTCAAAACTATTGCGAATTCGAATATCAGGCGGCAGATGCGCATTTAGCGCGAACGCATATCGATCCGCCGGCATGCGCGCTTGTGTATGAAAATTCGCCACCTGCCCTATCGCATGCACTCCGCTGTCGGTTCGCCCCGATCCATTAATGCGTATGTCCTCCCCTGTTATGCGCTTCAATGCCTTTTCGATGCACTCTTGCACTGCTATCCCATTTGGCTGTGTCTGCCAGCCGACATAGTTCGTGCCTTCATATTCAATTATCAGTACAACATTGCGCATAATTATCCCTCTTGATTCGATGGTTCAGTAGTGATGGAATACACCTCATCCGTACTCGCACGCTGTATAAAACATAGCTCAACTTCGCCGTCAAGCGTGTAGATGGTGACTATATCATCGTTTTCAAGCGCAAGGAGCACCAGCTCCACATATCCGTTAGCATGAATATCACTGTTGAACCCGGCAAGTTTGGACGCCTCAACGGCCTCATCTAAATCCATATCAGGTAATATCGATGCTATCGACGCATCCTTTGCACTCCCTGCAAGATATAAATCATCCTCAATAAGTGTGTATCCATAATCACGAAGGAGCGAAGCAAGCTGTGATATCCGCGATTCGGACACCAAGTGCGCGTTCATTATGAGAGCGGCTACAAATATCACAAGTGCGATAACCAGTATCAATACTCGGCGCTTTTTAGTCATATCAAAACTCATAGGAAAAATATCTGTGCCACAACTATGATGGCGCATAGGCATGCTACAACCGCGGTTGCGATGGCATCCCTTGCGTGGTATGCAAGCACGTTCATTCGCGTACGCCCTTCCCCACCATGGTAGCACCTGCTCTCCATCGCCATTGCAAGCTCATCGGCACGCCTAAACGATGAAATGAATAGCGGCACGAGTATGGGGATCATGCTCTTTGCGCGCTTAATTATGCTACCGCTCTCAAAATCCGCCCCGCGCGAGAGTTGCGCCTTGCGTATCTTATCCGCCTCTTCCATGAGAGTTGGTATAAACCTAAGTGCGATCGACATCATCATCGCCAGTTCATGCGCAGGGAATTTAAAGCGTGAAAGCGGCATGAACAAGCGCTCGAGTCCATCGGTGAGCGATATTGGCGATGTGGTCAACGTCATAAGTGATGTGCCCGCCACCAATAAAATTAACCTTATCGAGATATAAAACGCTTGTATAATCGCCTCTTTAGTTATGGTAATAATCCACCACTCAAATAACACGGTTTCACCCGGTACGAGGAACACATTGATTATAAACATGAAAACGAGCAACCATCTGAGTGGTTTAAGCGATTTCACCACATACGATACAGGCACTTTTGCCATGCTCACAACCGAAAGTATAAATACCGTGGGTAATATGAAAAGGTACATACTCTCAATCAAAAATATAATCACGATTAAGAATATCATAAGCAATATCTTTGTTCGCGGGTCGAGCCTATGCACTATGCTCTCGCCCGGGAAGTATTGGCCGAGCGTTATGTCACGCATTGCGCACCTCCTTGATCTTCTGCTTTAAGAAGGCTTCCATATCTTCCATCTTGTATATGCTGCGCGGCACATCGATTCCGCGCTCGCGAAGCGCTACCGAAAGCTTAGCGCCCTCGGGTAGGTCAAGCCCTATGGAAAGAAGCTTCTCCGCTTCACAAAATACATTAA
>CAYJPI010000386.1:0-2371 GCA_964372005.1 uncultured Oscillospiraceae bacterium
CGCCTACATGGTCAACCTCGACACTTAAGAATTCATTTTCAATTTTGTATTGCATTTTTTCTCCTTCGTGCATGTTGAAAAAAGTTTAGAACTGCAATTTAATCATATTATTTTCATGCCTTTAAAAAACCCGTTAGCATCTCTAATTAAAATGCAAGTTGATACGGCAAAATATCATCCAACACGCCGCATTTGTGATTTAATGCCCACAGTATACAGTAAAATATCGCAAATGTATAGCCGCTTTATAAAAAATCTTCAAGTTATTTTCAGCCATCCTGTAATATTATGGGTCTTATTGGGCATTTATGGGTGGACATGAATCTATTTTATAAATTGTTTTAATTTTCTCTTGCCAAACCGAAAATAGGGTGGTATAATAAGCACGAAAATGAAAATAAAGCAACGGCATTATGGCAAGAATGCAACGTACATAGGCGTATAACAAGCGCAAAGAAATAGATTATCGCAAACGAAAGCGCAATTACACAATTTAAACATAGAAGAGTATTTAAGAATATCAATTGTAGGATATCGAACTTAGCGAATACACACAACCCACATTAGTTTACATGCCGATTCATTCGGTTTGTGATAAAAAACGCAGGAGGAAATACCGAAAATGAAAAAACTGATCACTCTCTTTATGGCTACAATGATGGCCGCATCCCTGTTCGCCTGTGCCCCCGCAGAAGAACCCGCTGCAGAAGCACCGGCAGCCGAAGCTCCCGCAGCAGAAGCCCCCGCTGAGGAAGCCCCCGCAGAAGAAGCTCCCGCTGAGGAAGAAATCGTAGTAGCCGGCATCGTATTCCAGGATGACCAGTTCATGAACATGATGACACAGGGCTACATGGACGCCGCCGCAGATGCAGGCGTTACAGTCCTCACCGACAACACCAACAACGACCAGGCAAAGGAAACCGAGCTTATCAACACTTACCTCGCACAGGGCGTTAAGGGTGTTGCTATCGCTCCTTTGAACGGCGATGCTTCCACCGCCGCACTTCGCGCCGCTGATGAGCAGGGCATGAAGGTTGCACTTACCAACATCGACGTTTCGGATGCTGACTTCATCGTAGCCGGTTTCACATCGGACGATTACACCAACACCTCCATCGTTGGTAAGGAAGCTGCAGAAATCATCAAGGCAAAGCATGGCGACGAAACCGTTAAAATCGGTATCGTACAGTTCGCTTCCCTCTTGCCCGATAACTCCGCAGCACGCGTTAAGGGCTACCTCGAAGCACTCGATGCAGGTGGCGTAAGCTACGAAATCGTTGCTGACCAGGATGCTTGGCTCCAGGATACCGCGCTTGAAACAGCTTCGGGCATCCTCACAGCTAACCCCGACCTCGACATCATCATCACCGTTAACGACGGCGGCACCATCGGTTCGGTTATGGCCGTTCAGAACGCCGGCCTCGCAGAGCAGGTAATGGTATTCGGCCATGACGGTTCGGACCAGATCTCCTCGATGATCCTCGATGATGCATCCCCCCTCAAGGCTGTTATCGCACAGGATCCCTATGGCCAGGGCTACAAATCCATGACTGCTTTGATCGGCGCTATCAAAGGCGAAGATTACTCCGCAACCAAGGGCCAGTGCACATACCTCGATGGCATCCTCCTTACCAACCGCGATAAGGATGCTGTAAACGCTTGGCGCGCAGACAACGGTCTATAAGCCACAATTAAAACTTAGAGTATGAAAAGTTTCAAGCTGTCGGTTAAAGCCACGTATACATGCCGGCAGCTTGAAGTTTGAAACGGCGAGCAAAATTGCCGTATCACATGAAAGGTTTGAGCCTATGAGTATCTTACGAACGGACAAAATATCAAAGCAATATCCCGGCTGTTTAGCATTGGATAAGGTGAGCGTATCCTTCGAGAGCGGAAAAGTTAATGCGCTTCTTGGAAAGAACGGCTCGGGGAAATCCACACTGGTAAAGTGCTTTGCCGGAGCGATAACACCCACAGAAGGGGAATTCTTTCTCGATGATGAGAAGCTCTCATTTAATTCAACATCGGCGGCGAACGATAAGGGTTTTGCCACCGTCTACCAAGAGATGAGCCTTGTTCCGAGCCTTACCGTTGCGGAAAACATTTTCCTGGGGCGTATGCCTAAGCGCGGCGGACTTATTGACTGGATGAAGGCAAACAACATGGCTTCTGAACTGCTTGCAAAAATGGGTGTGGATATAAACCCCAGAGAGATAGTATCTCGCCTTAGCATGTGGCAGTGTCAGGTAGTTGAAATCACCAAGGCCATGAGCTATAACCCCAAGGTTATTATGTTGGACGAGCCAACCTCCTCTTTGGCAACCACAGAGGTAGAATGCTTGTTTAATGTAATAAGAGAACTTAGAAAAAA
>CAYJPI010000387.1:0-2365 GCA_964372005.1 uncultured Oscillospiraceae bacterium
TTCCCTTCAAACTGCACCATGCGCACATCCTTCACATCAGCGCCTATGGGTGGCACGCCCTTACTTGCGCAAAAGACGAACACATCGCAATCGAACAGCGCATCCATCTCCACGCGCTCAACCTTGGGAAGCATATCGTAGTCAAACGGAAATGCGATTTGGTTCATCTCGTACTCGTATCGACGGGTTACGTTTTCATTCATGTCCCATATTCCTATCGAGCTTACTACATCATGCCCGATAAGTTGAAGCCCCAAAAGCAAGGTTCCGCCTACATCGCCCATCGCAAGTATATTCACTCGTTTTTTACCCGGCACAGCCATGGGAAGCGATAATTTTCTCGCCCCAAACGTACGGTTTACCAAGCGTGCCTGCTTGTTTTGTATCGCTTTTGATTGCTCGGGTGTAAGGCTCGGCTCTTCATTCCTGCTCCTATCAAGGATCGATAGGCCTTCTTTTGCGCATAGCATCCTTGCATCATCTATGGGCATTGACGAGCGCGACGACATTGCATCGCGTTCTACATAAAACACCGTCTCCATTCCTTCGTTTACCGATTCATATCGCATAAATTATCTCCTTACACATTCAACATCGATGACATTCGCTTTAACCGCTCGATATCATGCTGTACATACACCGATGCAGGCTGGGTCAAGTCATAATTCAAACCCACATTATCAGGGATACGCGGGCTTAACAGCGCCTCGCGAAGCCTACCGAGTGTGAGGTTCTTTTCGAACATCAGCTGATGTTCTTCCTCGAGTACCAGAAGAATATTACGTGCGTTTTCAAGGCATGTCAATGATAATTCGTAAATACTGCTCACAGGCGTGCCGGCTATAAACGAGGGGTAAGCATAAGGCAGAATTTGCGTTATCGACGGCAGGAAGTGGTATGCCTCGTCGCCTTCTCGTATTACCCTATCACCTCCGAGGAAGGGGTAGAGCATGCTTTCAACAAACCAATATCTAAGGTTTGGAATGAAGTACACCGAATCGACCGAGCGCCCCTGTTCATCCGCCAAATCTTTGCCGCGCCCGGAAAGTATCCCAACGATTATCTTGCGAATATCAAGGCCGACCTCGTTGAATAGCGGATCTAGCGATTCCATTCGATACCCCTTGTGCAGTATGTCATCACATAATAGCACAGGGCGATTGAACGACTTTATGGTGCGAATCTGGTCTATAAGCGGCGAGTAACCCGGGAATTCCGTGATTGTGAACGAGTTTAGGTCTGGGATGTATGTTTTTTCAGCATGCAGTTTCTTTGTTACGGTATTCGGTACAACCACATTGTTCAGCACCTTACCATAGGGAACGCACATCATCTTACCCAATTGTCTCGCTTCTGCCGGTATGCCATGCACCTCATTCGCCATCGTTATGCGTTCACTTAAAGCATGGTTTACATATCCCGAGTGGAACGATATCACGAGCCTTCCGGGGAAAAGTTTCGCCATGGCAAGCCCCAAGCGCCTGTGCGCCGACGCGAGCGCCTCCGCTACGCGTTCATTATCGCAAAGCGGCGCCTTGATGGACAGGTTAACATCCTCAATTATCGCTATCGGGGCGCGCATATCAACCGCCCACACGGGTTTTTCCTGTGTAGAGCAGGTTAGCAGTATGAAGCCCTGCCTCTCGAGCGTGCCACGTATCCTTTCATCCTGCAATCCACCCGTGCCCGAGTAGAGTGCGTAGGTAAAGTCCTTAGCGAGGCAATGTGCGAGCGTTTCGGTAAGCAACAATCTTGCAACATCATAGTGCCCCACATCTGCGCGAACATAGATGCCCGATATAACCGCTATCTTCCCCGATGTATGCTGGCGCACATATTGCGTCATAGTAGGATCATCGAATTCCTCATTGAGTTTCGCGCTTCCCGTCGGGTAGTAACAGCAGTATCCCACGGGTTCTTCGCCATGCCCTCCATCGTACATCGCCATGATCTTAGCATCCTCGCGGTGTGACATCGATATAAGCCGCGATGCAATCTTGGATGATTCCACGCCCGAATATCCAGCCGCATTTAATGCAAGCGCCATAACCTTTTCGTGCATGCGCCTGTCCCCTGCCGAAGAAAGCTCGAAGCGCAAGTTTTCCGGCCTTAATATCTGCTTATACTGTGGCTCGCGCAAATACAATCCATGATCGTAGATGTAGCTTTCAACGACGGGATCAAGTAGCATCGATATATCTCGATTGTGGTCGATATTATCGCGTATTCGCGTTGAACTTACATCCTCTAGATATACGGGCAACGTGAGTTCGATAACCTTACCATGCACACGCTCCGCTATAAGCTCTCTTTCACGCTTCCAATCCCCATCAACAATGTTCCTTCTGAATATGATGTTGTGGGG
>CAYJPI010000388.1:0-2365 GCA_964372005.1 uncultured Oscillospiraceae bacterium
TGCCAAAGCGCACTTGCCGAGCTTTCAAACGATGATTTGCTGGAGTTTGCAAAGAATTTGGATGCTGAATTAATCAACGAGAACATCAGTCCGGGAGGATGCGCGGACATACTTTCGCTGACATATTTTATTTATTTTTTGATGTACGATGGCTTGCTTTCGGACGATCCACTTTATAAGTAATGTTTTTCAGGGAATGAAAGGGGATAGTATATGCAAGTAAAAACATATAGGCTCTCTTCGGATACGAGGCGTAAATTCGGAGCATGGGCGAGCTTTGCTTGGTTCGCGGTCTATGCTTCGATCGCGATAACACTCTACACATATCCTGATATGACAGTCTCGGCCTCGGAAAGTATTTTGCGCATACTCGTCATATTGTCGGGGCTTTCAAAAATCACAGAAGGCATCATGGGGAAAAAGGAAAATCGCATAGGTGCGATATTGTCAGGCGGCTTCGATTGTGCTTTAATAGTTTGGGTAGCTATAAGGGATACTTACCTAATATCAGTACTACCGCTCGCGCTGGGAATCTACCTTCTTTTGATGGCGGCTGCACATTTCACCTCCTTCTTTTTGCTACGCCATGTTGATGAAAAGAAGGCTCGCGTGACTTGGCGCTTGCTGTTGGGGGTTGCATCTGTGCTTCTTGGAATTATGCTGCTTTTCAGCGTGGAAAGGCGAGCGCAGATATTCATTATCATCGCAACATTGTACTTTTGGATGACATCGATCACTGCGCTTCTTGAATTCTTCGATAAGCTAACGCCCGAAACTCGGAAACTCAAAGATAAAGTGAAGCGTCGTGTCAGGATTACCTTGCCCGCAGGAATAGTGGCACTGATACCTTATCGCGCGATAAGTAAGTTCAACGAAAAAATGCGTGTTAATAGCGAAGAATCACCTAAATTAGGCAAATTTTCGTCAACGCCCGATATAGAAATATTCATACATGTAACTACTAAGGGCCTAGGCAGAGTGGGGCATATAGATATTTGCTACAACGACAATGTGATGACATTCGGCAGTTATGATGCGGAATCCTATAGGCTAAAGGGGCTAATAGGGCAGGGTGTGTTGGCGATTGTAAAGGGCAAGAAAAAATACGTGGATTTTTGCATTTCACATAGCAACAAATCCATATTTGCCTATGGTTTAAGCCTATCGGGTGAGCAAAAGGAAAGGCTTGAAAAGCGCATAGCAAGCATAATGGACGATGTTGATGTTTGGAAATCTCCCATGGAACGAACGAAGAATTCCGATTGCAGCGACTATGCTTCATTGCTTGTTCAAAACCTTGATGCAAAGCTGTACAAATTTAACAAAGGAAGATTTAGGGTGTATTTCGTGGCCGGAACAAATTGCGCGCTCCTTGCCGATAGAGTGCTTGGCGTTCTTGGAACCGATTTACTATCGTTCAATGGCATATTAACACCCGGCTCATACTATTCGTACTTAGAAAGACAGTTTATAGCCGAAGGCACTTTTGTGGTTACGAAGGAACTGTACAAAGCGGAAGTGAATGCTCAAAGCAGCATTACTATATAAATTTTAGCACATATATTAGGAGGAAAAAGTTGAGTAAATTAATTTCTATTGATGAAGCTGTAAAATGCATCCAGGACGGAGCGAGCATTATGTTTGGCGGTTTTATGGGATGTGGAAGTGCGCACCGATTTATCGATGCATTGTCGAAAAGCGGCGTTAAAGACCTAACCATGATCTGCAATGATGCATCAAAGCCGGGTGGGCCGATGGGCGAGGAATATTACGCGGTGGCAAAGCTTGTGCATAATAAACAAATCAAGAAGCTTATTACATCACATGTGGGCTTGAACCCCGAGGTTGCAACACAGTCTATGATTGATAAAACACTTGAGGTGCTACTCGTGCCGCAAGGATCGCTCGCGGAAATGATACGCGCCGGCGGTGCGGGACTTGGGGGAGTGCTAACACCCACCGGAGTCGGCACATTGGTTGAAGAAAGCCCGCTGTGTCTTGGAAAACAAACTATAGAGGGCAAAGAGTTTCTTTTAATGAAGGCGCTTCGTGCGGATTTTGCCGTTATAGGAGGCTCGAAGATAGACCCTGCAGGGAATGTATGGTACAAGGGCACTACCTCGAATTTCAATATAGTAATGGCAACCGCGGCAGATAAGGTAATCGCGGAGGCTGAGGAGCTGGTAGCGCAAGGTGTAATTGCGCCTGAGGATGTAAGAACTCCCGGCGTGTTCGTTGATATGATAGTTGAAGGGGGACGTTACGATGGATAGATCGGCCATAAAGGATTTTATAGCGAAACGCGTTGCAAAGGAGCTCAAGGATGGCGATGTGGTTAATCTCGGTATAGGATTGCCGACACTCG
>CAYJPI010000389.1:0-2349 GCA_964372005.1 uncultured Oscillospiraceae bacterium
GACGGTTTTTCACTCGGCATAGATGCGCAAGGTGCTTTTTCGTTCTTCGTGCTATTCATTTGCCCGATAGATGGGAGATCGAGGCTTGGCGCTTGCTCCTTTTCTGCGCTTGTTCGTATGCGCTCCCAAGCATCTTTTTCAATGCCGAAAAGGCCATCATGCTCTTTGATTTCTTCAATACTTTCAATAACGCCCTCGCTCCCCGTATTTTCTAAGCGGAATATCTCGGCTTGCTCAAAAAGCCGGATGGCGGCTTTTTCTCTAAGCGGTAGCATGCCATCCCATGTGTAGCCGTATTCTTGCATTTCGTTTGTGCTGATGGATGGATCGGGCGAGGAAATTGCGCCATGCTCTACTGATTGCTCCTTTTGCATGTGCTTGATATGGCCATCGATGGTGTTGATAAGCTCCGCTGCGGTGGTTTGAATGGTTTCAAGAGAACCCTTAAGCTCTGCAAGTTCCTTGTCTTTGCTCCAGCTCGCGACATACCCAAATGAATATTCGGACGTATCCAGTCCGTAATGTTGACAGACCGCATAGGCGATGCTCTCCGCTTCCACTTCACGGGTGCGGTGGTCGGGTCTGTTCTGCTGTTCGGTTGTCGTAGCCATTAGATCAACATCATGCAGTTTCGCATGGGCGATTTCGTGAACGAGTGTTTTGAGAGTCTGTAGCTGGCTGTTACCCTCATGTAGGGCGATGCGCTTGTCCTCCAAATGATAATAGCCTTTTGCACCGCTTGGTATTTGCTCGAAGCCGATGGGCACGGGAGAGGCCTTTTCCAGCGCCTTGAAAAACTCGTTATACTGCGCCACATCACCGGTGAGTGTATCGACGGCGATGTCGGGGAGCTCCTTCCCTTCCGTCTGTGATACATCAAACACGGTGACAACCTTAAATGCAGAGATGGTGATTTCGCCTTCTTCCGTTACGGGTTTGCCGTCATTCCCGATGATCGGCTTTTGCGTTTGTGGGTCGATCTTGTCCTGTGCGGTTTTCACTTTATATGGAGCCGGGGCGATGATGCGTATGCCCTTTTCGCCTTTTTTGACCGTGCGCTCGAAGTCTTTTTTCCATGCTGAGAAGCCTGCAATGAGGGAAGCATCGGGCTTTTGCATTGCAATGAGAATTGTATTGTTGAAACTGTAATTATAGAATTTGGACATGACGCGCAAATACTCCCGATACCGGTCGCTTTCAAACAGCTCCTTCACGCCCTGCGATAATCGATCTGTGATTTCCTTCATCTTTTCCGAGGGTTTTTCCGCATTTAGGATAATTGACATGGCCGGGCGCGGCTCCTTGGTTAATGTCTCCTGTGGCATTGAGGCAGGCAAAGCATCCATATCCACTTTGCTTGGATGTATGCGTTCGCGCTTGGTTGGAGTGATGCGGTGCTCTTTTGGAATGTCGTGCCCATCATACCACTGTGTAAATTCATGGCGATTGTTGTAGACATAGCCCTGCTTCGTAAATACACCACCATCATTGATTACACAATCCTCCCCGTAGGACTTGTAATCAAAGTATCGCCTGGCTTCTTGCGGTAGTTCAAGGCTGTCCGCCTCATCGATGAGATAGCGGCCGTAGTCCTCTTCTGTGTGTACATCAGGGTAAAGCCAATAACAGTGCGTGTTTTGGGTGAGATTGATAAGATCTTTCAAGTTGCCCGCATATTCTCCATGCTCGATGGCCGCGGCGAAAACTTGCCTGTCATTCTCGCTGAGCATTTCAATAGATTTGGCCAAGTAGTTCAACTCATCGAGATTTGCATATTCGCTCAAATGATTTGTAAGGTTTGGAATGCTTGAATTGAACTCGGTGATATGCCATTCTTCATAATTCTTGAAATCAAGGCCTATGCGATCAAACACGTTTTGCAGCTGGCTCGATGTTGTGGGGAAGGCAATCCATTCACCAAGGGGTTTGCCCTCGTTATACTTTCCGAGATTTGAAATATACGCTTCGATATAACTGTGCTCGCCCATTCGGATGTCTCCTTTCGTTTAATCTTGCGCAAACAGATACCCCCGTGTTTCTATAAGAAAAACGGGGGTATCTGCAATGCGATAGCTAAGGGTTAGCTTGTCGCTTTGTCATTTGTTAAGGAGATTCGATAGTTGACGAACTTGTCGCCCGTGTCTGCTAAAAGCACTATGCCATCATAGGTTTTGCCTGTCTTTGGGGAATATAGCTTTTTGACATTCGCCTTGCCGTGCTTTAATAAATCTGTTGCAATCTTTGCCGTAAATGCCGTTTTTCGCTCCTCAAAAAAGCGGTCATTTTTCCACATGACAAAGGCACAATCTTTGTTACTGCATGAGTATGTTTTTTTGCTCTCGCATACAT
>CAYJPI010000390.1:0-2317 GCA_964372005.1 uncultured Oscillospiraceae bacterium
GATACCTCGCCATCATACACTATCGAATTTCCTTCAACAGATACGCTGTATTCAATCGGAGGTTGATCGGGTGCGTTTTCGTATTCCATATACTCAGTCGAGTAAAATTCATCACGGTTGATGGTAAACAAATCAAACATATCATTAGATGGGCTTTCCCACTCACCGCTAATGAGGTCAATGTTTGTAAGGCCAAGCTTATCAAATGCGTCTATCGTGTATGTAAATCCGTTTTTTCCCTCTGCCATTTGTGAAAAGTTCTCTTTGTTGCCTATCGAGGTGATTTGCTGTTCGATACCAATTTTTTTGTAAAAATCTCGCTCCTTCTTCTCATCTTCTCTGCTCATATCCGCAGTGATATTGCTGTATCCGACTACCGAGTCTTTATCTAAGCGTAAGGTTTTCGCGGCAGTTACCACATAATTTGCGGCTACCGAATAGGCATACTCTTTCACTTCAACGTCAAGCTCGTTGTCAAAAATAAACTCTCCAAGCTCCATGCCTGCATGCATATCGCCATCTTTGGAAGTGATGATTAGCCTGTCAATTTTGTCGCTATAGAGATTTTTTATCTCACTAACCCCTTCGGCTATTATGTCACCTTCATAAACAATAGAACTATCCACAACAGACACACTAAACACTTGATGATCTTCGGTTGCCGGTGTTTTACTACATGCGATTAGCATAAACGATAGTATAAGCGATATAAAAAGTAGTGTTATTTTTTTATTCATAGAAATTCTCCTTACTCCGTATTCGGAATTGTAATTGTAATCTGTGCTCCATTATTATTTGTTGCACAAATATCTCCCTTGTGTAGCTTTATTATCTCTTTTGCAAGCGATAAACCAATGCCTGAAACTCCATTCTTGCCTGCATAAAATCTCTTGAAAATATGCGGAAGATCTTCATCGGAAAATCCATCTCCATCATCTGAAATGATAATAACTACCCTGTTACTTAAAATTTTAGTGCTTATCTCCACCTTACTCTTTGCGTATCGTAGTGAATTGGATAGTATTGTGCTAAGCACATGATACATATACCTCTCATCGCACAGGCTCATTGCTTCATCGCCTTCAAAACTGCATACTAGCTCGATGTTTTTTTCGTTAAATGTAGGCATGATGTAGCTAATAAGCCTATCAATCACCTCATAAATGTTGATCGTAGCATAATCGAGTTTCAAGGCATTGCTGTCAAGTTTTGAAAGCAGTAATAACTCCTCAATTAGCCTCTGCATAAGATCACATTGCTTCAAAACCACCTCACAACTCCCCTTCACATCGGGAGTTATATCCAAATAGATGCTCTCCGTATAGCCTTGTATCGAAGTGAGCGGCGTCTTTAGCTCGTGAGAAGCGTTACTGAAAAAGCGCTTGAGTTGCTCGTCTGTGTTTTCAAAATACTTTCCGACTCTATAGCCGCACAACACCGAGATGATAAGCAATATAATTGTGGCCACAATAAATATCTCATTAAGCGTGTACAAAATATACAAATACTCGTTGATATTGATGTAAAACACATAGTTATCATCGATTATCGTAAAATAGATATTCTCGGAATTGAGATTAGCCTCGTGAACCGTATTCGGCTGAAATTCAGTAGACTTAACATATTGCAAAAGTTCAACCTCATGCTCATATAGTAAATCTGTTTCGCTCAGAGTTTTGTCAATAAACTGAACCAACATATTGCCCTTGTCATTTGAAACTATATCGAACATGATGGGGTATTCGACTGTGTCACTGCCTTGAATAATCGGAGTCGTGGCAAGCGAAATATTTTGAAGTGTCGCCTCAGCCTCACTGTGCACATTGTTTCGTATAATGACATTAACCAATATAATGAGCGACACAGAGGAAAGCAATGCAATAAGGAAAGTCAGGATTCCAAAATATCTCGGCTTATGCATCTTTGGTACCTCCACCGTCTTTTAGTGTGTACCCATACCCCCACTTATTCACAATCACAACATTGCTATTTGCAATGGACAGCTTTTTTCTAATACGGCGAATCGTTTCATCGACCGCCCTTGTTTCTATGGCAATCTCATATCCCCAAACATCTTTTAAGAGGTCGTCGCGAGAAACCGCGCCGCTACTTTTTGTGAGCATGTAGGAAAGGCAGGAAAGCTCGAGCTGGGTGAGTGCTAGTTCAGTATCGCGGCAGAATACTGCATGCTTAGAGGCGCTAAAACACAAATCTCCAAAAGCAACATCATTTTGGTTAGGGTTTACCATCTGCGCACGGCGAAGGAGGGCCTTTACTCTTGCATTTAAAAGTGTAGGCTTAAATGGCTTGGTTATGT
>CAYJPI010000391.1:0-2307 GCA_964372005.1 uncultured Oscillospiraceae bacterium
CCCTAAAACCTAAGTTGTAAATGGTAGATGACAGCAAAGCGGAAATGTCAAACGCACGCAAGTACCCACTCCCGGTGCCCCGGATATTTCAAGCTTACTTTCATCCCCAAAGCTTAACTTCATCCGCCTTTCGACATTTTTTATGCCTATACTTCCGTCTCTAAGAGCATTGAGCTTTGCCGCGTCCACTCCCAAGCCGTCATCCGTGATTGAGATTATCATGTTTTCTTTCTTCATCCCCGCTTGAAGGCATAGCCGTCCTTGCCTCTTGCCGGGCTCGATCCCGTGGCGAATTGCATTTTCCACAAGCGGCTGAAGTATCAACTTTGGAACCAAAACATCGAGCACATCTGCCGACACATCGATGCTGTATATTAACCTTTCCTCCATACGGGTTTTGTGTATGCTAAGATAATCTTTTATATTGGATATTTCCTCTCGCAAAGGAACGAGGGATAAACTGTCATCCATGCTGTACCTTAGTATTCTCCCCAGCGATATAACGGTGGAACTTTCCTCCATAGCTCCGCGTTCTATGAGCATCCAGTTGATTGAATCAAGCGTGTTATATAAAAAGTGAGGGTTGATTTGCGATTGTAATATCTCCATCTCTGCAGCCTGTTGAAGTAGTTTTTGCTCGTAAACCTCCCTAATGAGCATATCTAAATCGGCCATCATCATATTGAAAGAATGGCTTAGCTGCCCTATTTCATCCCTACGATTGTCCAAAGACAGACGCAATTTATAATCCTCGCCTCTTGCTTGCTGCATGGCTGTATTTAGCCTTTGTATTGGCTTTGTTATGATATTTCCCCAAAATAAAACCACCGTTATACAGCCGAGTACGCTCATTGACACGAGCAAAATTATATCAATTTTGAGCTCTTCGGACTGTAGAAAAAAATGCTTCTCATTTATTAATGAAAAAGTTCTGAACCCGGTAAGCGCATTATATTGCCCACATACAAAATATGTTTCGTTATCGTATGTATACGAAAATCGTCGTTCTCCCTTTCTGAACATGCGTGAAATCTCTTGCATCATTCCATCATCTGTGGAGTTGTCGCCACAAAGAAACGCATCTTGTGCATCGAGCAAGTATACTTGTTGGCGCGGCAAAGAACCATAGTTTGAAAGAGTTGAGATTGAAAAAATGTTGGGGTGCATTTCAACTAGGTATATGCCAAGCACATCGCCGGATGGGCTGTTAACCGCTGAATATGCTAGTATTTTCGGCTCGTCGTCATCGTTTAAAAGGCCGTAGCTCAGCCCGCTCCATAATATTCTATTGGGGTTTGCTTCGGCACTTGCCCGTAGTTCACTCATCATTTCATCTTTAATATGAAGATTTTCGTTTTGGTAAGTGTTTAGCAATACCCTTCCGCTCATATCAATCAAATAAATCCCGGAAATAGCCTCCACCGAGGTTTGCAGTCCCACCGAAAAAGCGGATAATTGTGCAGACTCCACGCTTGAAGCTATATCCGTCTCGGTGAACAGCAAATGTGCAAAAAGATCGTTGGATGCCGCACGAATCGCTTCGTTTACATGCCTTGCTTTTAGCGTGAGTTGTGCATCAATGGTAATTACATTGTTTGCGATAATGCTCTTTTCGGAATCGGTCACTCGTTCATGTGCGGATGTATAGGACAGTATACCTATCAACACCCCCAGTATTATCAATGGAAAAACGCCCATAATTAGAAGCTTATGCTTGTATGTAAGATGGTTCTTGAACATAGTAGCATCACTCCTTTTTTGTCTAAGTATGTATAATACTGTAACATAGAATTGCGCAATTGTCATCAGTTAGATATTGTGATAAGCCGGTATCTCCCACGGATAATCCCACACTATGAGCATGATGAGGCAAAATAAAAAGTCGCTGCGAACTAAGTGTAGTTTGCAGCGACGCGTGCTTATTTTACAAAATAGGTGCATAACAGAAACTATTCCGGTCACCGCACATGTGCAGGCTATCTTCGGCCACCACCCGGACCGCCGCCTTGACCGCCCGGCAAAGTGCCTCCTTGGCCGCCCGGCATAGCGCCGCCTTGACCACCGGGCATGCCGCCGCCTTGACCACCGGGCATGCCGCCGCCTTGACCGCCGGTAGTGACTTCGTTTCCGTTTCCATCGACAACGCTGCCGCCGGAGAACGTATATGTACCGCTCACATCGATTTCGCTGTCACCGCCCGAATATATAGCGTCGACATCCAAGATGATGTCTCCACCTTCGATGAACAAGTCACCATTAGAGTCTATCCCATCGCCTTGGCATTTGATATGGATGGTACCGCCCGTT
>CAYJPI010000392.1:0-2306 GCA_964372005.1 uncultured Oscillospiraceae bacterium
GATCGAAGTCGCGAAGGATGCCGTCGGCGAAAAATACATCCTCGGCGCGGAAGGCCCCGATGCGTTCGACTGTTCCGGCCTCGTGTACTACGCGCTTAGCGAAGCCGGCTCGAACCGCCGCCGCATGAACGCCGCAGGCTACTCGGGCGTGGACGATTGGGAAGAAATCGACAAGCTTAGTACAAGCACCCTCGAAAAAGGTGACCTCGTGTTCTTCTGGAACAACTCCTTCTCCAAAATCGGTCACGTAGGCATCTACATAGGCGGTGGCGAAATGATTGACGCATCAAGTTCCAACGGCGAAGTTGTGAAAAGAAGCGTTACCACGTCTTACTGGAAGGAACATTTTTATGTAGCGAGACGACCTTGGTAGGGGTTGGAATATAGTTTGATTGTGATTGCAAAACCGCCTGTTTGTGGGCGGTTTTGTTGTTGGATGGTAGGTGGGAGACGGTTGTTGAGAAGATGGAGAGTGGGTTTGTGTGATGGGTGGGACTATCGGTCTCATCACACAGGAATGTCTGCGATGGGATACATGAGTTAGGGCTAATGGCGATGTAAGAAAAGGATACATATTTCTGTTTTGCGCCAAAAATTGAAGGCACCTTTTCAGGAGGAAATTTGTCGCTCTTTACTATATTATTGAGATGATGTAAGATGAAAAGGGGGAGGGTGCATTATGGTTAGTGAACACAATTTGACTTTCGATGAAATGTATCATGCCGTGATTTCAAATGATGAAAGTATGGAGGGCAAAAACAAATGAGCAAGTACATCGTGTTATTCGAAGTAACGCCCACAGACGAGGGCAAAGCAAGATATTTGGAACTTGCGGCGATGCTTAAACCTATGTTAAGTGGCTTCGATGGCTTTATCAGCGCGGAACGTTTTGCGAGCTTAGCGGATGAGCGAAAAATCCTGTCCATGAATGTATGGGAAAGCGAAGAAGTCATGACGAAATGGCGGACTATGGCGGAGCACCGAATGAGCCAACTTGAGGGCAAAACCAAGTTGTTTGAAAGCTATAAAATCTCGGTTACAAAGGTTGTACGTGAATATACCGATAAAGATAGAGGGGAGGCTCCCGGGGATTCCAATGAGTATTTTGGGTGATTTCTGAAATGATTATAAGTGCGACAAGGAGAACCGATATACCGTCACACTATGGCGAGTGGTTCATAAATAGGCTTAAAGATGGGTATGTTTTAATCCAAAACCCATATAATGCAAATCGTTACTCTAAAGCGTTTTTAACTCGCGATGCTGTGGACATTATAGTTTTTTGGACTAAAAATCCAATACCCTTCATGGAATATCTGCCTATTTTAGAAGAAATGGGTTATCCGTACTATTTTCAATTCACGCTAACCCCTTACAGCAAAGAAACCGAAAAAGGACTGCCGCCCAAAGAGGATTTGCTCGACGCATTCATAAAACTAAGCGAGAGAATTGGGAAAAAACGTGTGGTGTGGCGATATGATCCAATCATAATATCGAGTGCCTACACGTTAGATTATCACAGAGAGCGGTTTTCGCATATGGCAAAAAAGCTTGAAAATCACACCGAAAGATGCGTTATCAGCTTTGTTGACAGCTATAAAAATGTGAGCTCACGAATGGGGCACGACTTTGATTGCAAAATGACGAGAGCTAATATTTTTGCCGTAGCGTCGATTATTTCTGACATAGCAAAAGAACATAATATCGAACTTTTCACCTGTGCGGAGCAAATAAATTTGGATCGATTTGGTATTGAACATGGTGCTTGCATAGATAAAGATTTGATTGAACAAATTTTGGATCGAAATATAGATGTAAAAAAGGACAAAAATCAACGAGAAGAATGCAATTGCGTGGACAGCATTGACATCGGCACATACAACTGCTGTGCCAACGGTTGCGGTTATTGCTATGCTCTTACAAGCGAGAAAGCGGCCTTGCAGAACATAGCAAGGCACAATCCGAAATCGGAGGTGCTCATCGGGGAAGTCGACCCAAGCGCTATTATCACCGAACGCAAAAGGGATAGCGTTGTTATAAATCAGTTGTCGTTGTTTTAGGGGGGGTATAATATTTAGGTGAGCATATCTCCGCTTTTGATTTCTGTTGAGGCAAATGTTTGCCTTAACAGAAAATCAGCTGCTTTAATGTTTTGAACGCAAGCTTTTTCTATTGTAGCAATCCTAAATTTACTGCGCTCTTATCAAACACGGTTTTAGTATCCTCATCGAACAGTCAACACCAAGCTTCACGCAAATTGCATGACGATGATAGCTACGATGAAGAGTAGGCTTGTTTGATGGGGG
>CAYJPI010000393.1:0-2306 GCA_964372005.1 uncultured Oscillospiraceae bacterium
TGTAGCCGAACATACTATAACAGCATTGTTTGATAAAGTTGAACAAGCAATAAGGTCTTTTATAAGCCCATTATGCAATGAGATAATGATTTTGCATCAAGATGGGCGAGTGGCTTTTATTTTGAATTACGATAATGAGCAATCAAACCATATATGCTTTAAGATGGAAAAGATGCTTGAGCATTTGATAATAAAACTTCAACCATTTGTAGGAGTATGTCCAACTGTATTTATGGGAGAAGAGGTTGATTCATTTGGCCTTTTAGATGCACGAAAATTACTGCAATCTGAACGAAAACGTATTTTCGGCACTGCAGGCCAAGTTGTCTATTGCAATGAGGTAGACATAGCTTGCTTAGGTACATGGAAAATTCCCGGCAATCTCCAAGCAGAATTAACGCGCTACCTCGAAATATCTGATTTTAACGGATATCATGCATATGTAAACAAGCTTTTTCGTGATATAACATTACAGTGCGGCGATGCGGATGCGGTGTTTGAAATATCATTTGCCATACATGATATATTCTGGAGCACATCTATGCGATTGTTTCATAACTCAAAGATGACGGGTGATTCAGATGCTTTCAGGCATGCAATATCAAATTGTCCATCCCAAAAGCTGATACAACAATTGCTTTTTGATAATACGGATGTGCTTTTTAACGAACAGTTTGGAACGCTGCCAAACAGTAAAAGTGCTGCTGTTTCTATCGCGAAAAAATATATGCAACAGCACTATGCCGAAAAACTGACGCTTGACGACATATCAAAACTTGTGTACCTTAATCCCGTGTATTTTTCCGTACTGTTTAAGAAAGAAACAGGGAGCAGCTTTACGAATTACTTAAACGAAATCCGTATCGAAACCGCGAAGAAGCTTTTGTGTAGACCAAATATGCCCGTGTACGATATCGCCGAGAGCGTAGGAATATCGGACATAAGCTATTTTTCCAAAACATTCAAAAAGATGGTAGGAATGACGCCAAAGGAGTACAGAAACCACTGGGCGACATATTCTCAGGAAGAAGGGGTAAAAGATGTCCCCTAAGTTTCGTAGTTTATGGGTGATTTCACGCTATACAATGGTTGCAATCTGCGCAGCAGGTATTTCAATTATATTTGCAATACTCTTTGCCGCAACTACCACGCATGTTCGCACATTATTTTTTGCAGTTTCGCTTATATGCATGGCTGTTTCTATGGTTACGCTTTTGTTAACACTCGTTAGCGTGTTGAAGGCGCAAAGCCAGCTTTCGCATATAATGGACGATATTCCCGATAGTTGTAGCTTGCCTTTTGCTCAATCAAAAGAACTTGGTGAAGCAATACTCGGCCTGCTTACACATGAAAAGGCGCGCCAAACATCAGACCTTACGAATGAATACTTGCTGGCCGAAGCGGAGCTTAATGCGCTATATGGGCAAATCAACCCTCATTTTTTGTACAATACGCTGGAAGCAATCTGTTCGATGGCACTTATGCAAAATGCCCCTGATGTTGCGAAGATGACAGAGACACTTGCATACATGTTCCGCAATAATATGAAAAATGCAGGTGTGCTAGTGACGCTTGAAGATGAGCTATCGGGTGTTGAAAACTATATGGCAATTCAACAGTATAGATTCCCAAACAAATTTCGCTTTGATATCAATATAAGTGAAGAAAATAAAATGAAAATATTGAAATGTAAAATACCGCATCTAACATTACAACCTATAGTTGAAAATGCGATATACCACGGTTTGGAGATGAAACAGGGTTCAGGCACCATCTGCCTTGTAACCGATATTTCAGACACGCGCCTGATATTGCAAGTGCGTGATAACGGTTGCGGTATGGATGATGAAACTTTGGCCAAATTAAACCGTTCGTTAGATGAAAAGCAAGCCCAAAAACGAACAAAAGGCCATAAGGGAGTTGCCTTGCGTAATATTCATTTGCGCCTAAAAAAGGTTTTTGGGGAGAGTTATGGGGTATATGTTATGAGCACCAAGTTCGTAGGCACATCGGTACAACTTACATTGCCTATAGATGTGGAGAATTTGTAATAGGAGGAATATAGTGGTGTGCACTGAAATTGTTCGTATGCAAAACATTTGCAAGGCCATAGATGGAGAGCAAATACTTGATAATGTACAGTTCTACGCAAATAAAGGCGAAGTTGTTGGCCTTTTGGGGCTTAATGCATCCGGCAAAAGCGTGTTGATGCGGATATTAGCAGGGAAAATTCGGCTTGATGACGGTACGATGTTTGTTTGTAACCAAAACATCAACATATGGTCGGAACGTTTAGCGATAGAAGC
>CAYJPI010000394.1:0-2281 GCA_964372005.1 uncultured Oscillospiraceae bacterium
ATCAGTCTACCTCCCTTAGCGCCTTGTAAAGGCTGTATTGTGCAATACCATCCATTTTGGTTAGAACGGCTTCATCCATCAATGCTTCAAGAAGGAATGTCCCAAATCGTTGTTCCTCGGTTTCGGGCGTAGTTACGCCATTCTCCTCTACACATATGCGCACGCGTATTCCATCATCCTGCTCTAAGTGCAAAGTGAATACGCCGCCTTCGCTCATAAGAAGTAGGCATGCCTCCGCAACGGCCGACTTCACGTCTTCAATTTCTTCAACATCAAAGCCCGCCTGCCCTGCTATGCTTGCAGCGACAAGGCGAACCGTCATCATATATCTTGGCTTTGCGGGGAGTGTAAGCGTGATGATTTCCTTTTTCATGTATCCTCCCGTTCGAGGCCGAACATCCCCATTAAATCCGTAATAGCAAATAGTTTAACTATGCGCGGTTTCACATCCGCAAGCCTTACATTGTAACCGGCCTTTTCCACAATTTTGTGTATCTTCACCATAGCGCCCAAGCCCATGCTATCGATATATGTGAGATTCTCGCAATTAAACAGCACTCCGCCTTTTTTCTGTTCAAGTGCATTTTCAATATTTTTTATAAGTTTTGGCGCGGAAAACACATCCAACTCGCCTTCAAGCGTCCCTATGTGGCGCTGTTCCTTTTCGTCAAAACGTAAATCCTTTATCATCGCTATCCTCCATAGTATTATTGGGGCAACTTCATTATACCGCAACGGGCGCAATATGTAGCTTCCGGCGATATATCTCCCCCACAGTTTCTGCATTGTTCAATATTCTCAAGCTCAACATTCACACAAACGCGTATTCCGCACTTACTGCAAAATTCATCGCGAACGCCAACCACCGAATCGCATTCGGGGCAGTATGCAAGCCCCTTGTGGGCAAGCAATCGTATGTCTCGCGCTCTAATTTCCTTTTCTTTTTCTATTATTTTCAATATGAAGTCGTACAGCTCGCAACCTTCATCATCGCGATGATTTTTAAAATACGCCTGTCCCATTTCAAATTGCAAATCTTCTATATCAAGCTGCAACTTCGATATCTCACCGCTTAGCTTCGCACTCTCTACCATTTCGCCCGACTTCGCGGAAAAGTTCTTTGCAATCTTTTGAATTCTATCGCCGAATCCATTTCTCTGTGTCATCGTGTATCCTCCGAAAAATAAGTTCAGTTAATCAACAAATGCTTTCAAATAATCTATGAGATTCGCATGCGCTATGCGCTCCACATCCTCTTTGGTAAATCCTTGGGCAAACAGTGCGGCCACCAGATCCTGCAAATCGCTCGGGTTTTTCATCCCTTGCGGATACTCCTGCATCCCATCAAAGTCCGATCCTATGGCGCAACCATTTATACCGCCTACCTTCACAACATGCACGATATGCGCCACAATATCCTTGATGGAAGCGTCCCCTCGGTCGCGCAATTGTTTGGGGTAAAAATTAACTCCAACCACACCGCCGCGCTTCGTTATCTCCTTGATGTGCTCATCGCACAGTGCACGCGGTGTATTGCATATCGTTCGCGCGTTTGAATGCGATGCATATGGTGCCACCTTTCCGTAAGCAAGCACATCGTCTATGCCTGCATCGTTCAAGTGCGATACATCCACCGCCATCGCTAAGTCATCCATCTGGGCAAGCACTTCCTTGCCAAGGCGCGTAAGTCCCTTCCCAAAGCGTTTCACAGCGGCGTATGCAAGCTCATTATTGTGGTTCCAAGTGAATGTCATCGCTCTTACGCCCAATCGATGCAGTGTTCGTAGCACAGCCAAGCTACCTTCTATAGCCTCGCCGCCTTCAACCGTCAAAAGCGTGGCGATTCTTGCATCCTTGCGTGCATCATATTCCTTAGAAAATTTAACGAAACTATCCCGATGCTTTTCAAGCATTCTTTCGTAAGCATCCACCATCATCAAGCATTGTTGTAAGTAGGGAATCTTTATCCCCTTATCCACCCATGCGGCAAATGTCTGCAGTTTTACATTCCCCTGTTTTAGGTATGGCAACGCTATCGTCTGCGCCGCATTCGCGCATTCTATATCGAATCCATAGTTAACCATCCCGTAGAGAAAATCGCAATGCCCATCCGCGATGGGTATTCTTCCAAGTTCGCGTTGCATCCTGCTCTCCCTCAAAACACATTTTACATCGTTAAAAGAATAATCGGTAAAAGATAGGCCGCCGCATAATATTTGCCACTGCGGCGGCTTTACTTATTGCATATTCCGTTATTATCGAAAAAATGCTCGATTCTTAT
>CAYJPI010000395.1:0-2258 GCA_964372005.1 uncultured Oscillospiraceae bacterium
TTCAGTGCGCAGCAGGGATAATCAACCTCATCACTCCTACGAGTGCTGTCGTTATGGGGGCACTTGCGATAGGCCGAATCGGCTATGGTGCATGGCTAAAGTTTATTTGGAAGATCGTTTTGTTCCTATTCGCATTTTCGGGATTGATGATATTTTTAGCCGCTTAAACTGCGGCATAGACAAAGCATATCTCTATGAGATGTGCTTTTTTTGTGTGCCGACACTATCTAAGGCGATTTTGCTTGTTATTCCGTTTGAAACCCATTATAATAGGTATCAATATGTTATGGAGGATAATTTGGATAAAATGAAGATCATGGTTGTTGGCCCCGGAGGGGTCGGAGGATATGTAGCGGGTGCTCTTGCAAGAGTGAGCGACGAAATATCGCTCATAGCACGGGGTAGTACACTCGATATAATACAAAAAAACGGCATCACCGTAAAAAAGAATGACGAAACCTACACCGTACACCCCAAATTTGTAGGCGATAATGCCGCTGAAGCAGGCATTCAGGATGCCATCATCATTGCAACGAAGGGATACGATATAGAATCGGTACTGCCCACATTGAAGGGCGCGATTGGCGAACACACTCTCCTTTTGCCGCTGTTAAACGGCATCAGTGCGCCCGAACAAATGGACAGGCTCCTTGACAAGGGCATCGTGCTGGGCGGCCTTATCTATATTGTTAGCATGATAGAGGAACCCGGCGTTATAAAAATGTTTGGTGATATGCAAAGAATCGTGATGGGCATGCGCCAAGGCGAACCCACCGCTTCAATGAAAGAATTTCAAGAAGTGCTCACCAAGGCGGGCATTGTGGCCGAAATTTCGGATGATATCGAGCGCGACATGTGGATTAAATGGTCGTTCATGGTAGCGACGGGGCAATCCACCGCATATTTCGATATGTGCGTCGGAGAGCTTAGAGAGCATCCCCCCGCAGCCGAGTTTTTTAAAAAACTCTTAACGGAAGTATGCACGGTTGCTAAGGCAAAGGGCGTAAAGCTTCCCGATGATCTTATCGACAGCACTCTCGAAAGGTTCAACAATTTCCCGTATGAAACTACGGCATCCGTCGCTCGTGATATAAAGGTTCCGGGTAAAAAAACGGAAATCGGGTTGCTTTCCGGCACACTTTGCCCCATGGCGAAGGAGCTCGGTATAGCTGTCCCCAATAACGACCTTGTGCTAGAAAAGTTCAAAGACCGCGTATGAATATGATACGCCACATTGCACAATCGCTCGATTTAAGCGAGGTTAAGACCCCTAACATGGTGTCGCCTCTCGTGCTCGCCTATATCGGCGATACCGTGTTTGATTTATATGTTAGGACGATGCTCGTCTCATCGGGCGATGCTCCGGCACATGCGCTTCATAAAATGAGCGCCGGCCATGTTTGCGCTAAAGCGCAAGCGGCAGCCTATCATCGCATAGCCGATATGTTGACGGAGCCTGAAAGTGCCGTTTTCAGGCGTGGGCGCAATGCTCACAGTGCTACCGTGCCAAAAAATGCGTCCATCACCGATTATCGCGCCGCTACCGGGCTTGAGGCGTTGATCGGTTTTTTATACCTTAGCGGTGAGGACGACCGTATAGCGCAGCTTATGCGCCATATTCTAATCCCGGCTACGGAAGCGGAGAAAAAATATTTAGGGAAAGAAAGGGAGGATTTTGATCCATGCTCGTAAGAAAAGAGGAAATGAAGACCTACGAAAGAGAAAATGTACGCGGAGGTGTCGGCACGCTGAAATTTAGTGATTTGTTGACCGAGAGTCCGCCACACTGCACGATGATGTCTACCGTCACATTTGGTCCCGGAGAATCAGTAGGTGAGCATACCCATGAAAACAATGGGGAGTTATACTACATTTTGGAAGGTACAATGATAGTCAATGATGATGGTGTTGACTACGAGATGAATGTCGGCGATGCACATTACTGTTTTTCGGGGCACAGCCACAGCGCTCGCAACGAAACCGATAAACCTGCGACCATATTCGCAATCATACTCGATGCTTAAGGTATGTTCCTGCTATTAGAGTAGGAACGGAAGGAGAATACAATGGCCTATAACGATTCCCCCCGAAGCGGGAAATCATACGGAAACAAAAGCGACCGCAAACCCTATAAAGGTGGTCAAAGCGGTGGATACAAGCGCGACGGTCAAGGTGGCGAACGCGGTGGATACAAGCGCGACGGTCAAGGCGGCGAACGCGGCGGTTACAACAGCGATCGTAAGCCCTATCAAGGTGGC